>JAQGOE010000337.1 GCA_028293725.1 Gammaproteobacteria bacterium
ACTTCAGAGGAAGATGCACGTCAGTAAGGAGCTCGTGCTCCGGCGTGTTGATCCGCAAATTCAGATAGTTGAAATAGACCGGAAACTCGCGCAATTCTTCTCCGCTATGCGGTAGCCAGTTCCGGTACAGGTGGTAGACGCTTGCGGAAATGTGATCGAGCGATCCCTCATGACGGACTACTGCGCACCGGCCGCCCGGGATCACTTTATTGACTATGCCATGGCTGTTGGTCGGTACCGCCGTCGAGATCGACCCACAGATATCATACCTAAAGTCCTTGGCCGCAATCGTCGTCGGGTCATCGTAGGCGATCCCGTACGTTTGGCTGCTGGCAACTGGCGAGAGCCCGGACTCCTTGCGCCATGTGATGAAGCGCTGGACAGAGTCGTTGAGTAGCGCGGGATCCCCGCGATGCTCCAACACCGCTATGTTAACGGGCTTGACAGATACGATTCTGACTTGCATGACGTGGATCTCTCTTGATGAAATAAATTGAAACTGTGCGCTCCACCCGGCCCAGTCCGGGTTTCTTCTGAATGCGCTTGGCGATTGGCCGAATGCAGCCTTAAAAGCCCTTGAAAAGGACTCGGAGCGCTCGAAGCCTCCTTCCATTGCAATGTCAGTAATCCGCTCGAGGGGATTGAAGGCGAGACGATAGGAGGCGCGGCGCAACCGAGCCAGCTGAACGTAACGATTTGGAGTGATCCCAACATAATTGGAGAACTGACGGTGGAAGTGAAACTTTGAAAAGTGCGCAACGCGACTCAGCCGCTCGGCCGACAAGGGTTCGTCCAGGTGTCTGTCGATGAAATCGAGCACCTGGCTGAATCGTTGGGCATAGGCTTGCTCGCGGCGTTTCTTCATGGAGTGTTCGTGGGCGCTACTTTGCCGAGCGCCTGGCTCGCAGACCTGACCGAAATTGCTGACTTAGCGAGGATCGGGTGAATCTCGTGAGAGACAGATGTACCGCGGACAGTACAATGCCGCATGAACTCACTCAAAGCTGACGTCCGCAAATCACCCACCGTGCTACTGATCGATGTGCGGACGGGATCGACCAAACTCATGCTCCCGGGCCGCCGCGCGCTGCCATCGCTCGACACGGAAGACGCTCTGGGTCCGCAGGACGTCGCCGCCCACATTAAAAAGCACGGGGCACAGTGGGAGTTTGATGTCGTTTCGATAGCGTATCCCGGCCCTCTGAGCGCGGGTCGTCCGATTGGAGATCCACCGGGAGGCGGCAAAGGGTGGGTTTCGTTCGACTATGAGAAGGCATTCCGTCATCCGGTGCGAATGATCGACCCGGTGTCCATGCAAGCGCTCGCGGCCTATCGAGGCTCGCGTATGCTGTTCGTCGATCTCGGGGCCGGACTGAAGTCCGCTCTCATTGCAGACGAGGTATTGACACCGTTGGAATTGGGCTGGCTGCGCTTCGATGCGCAACACAATCTAGCCCAGCAGTTGACGGATGAAGGTTCACGGCGAGTGGACTATCGCCGCTGGCCCCGCGACGTGGTTGCTGTCGTCGCGAACCTCAAGGCCGCCTTCGGTGTCAAGGAGGTGGTATTGGGTGGTCAAAATGCTGCCCGAACCAAGCCGCTTCCCAGGAGCTGCCGGATTCAAACCGAGGCGCAGACGATCGTAGGCGCCACCCGGTTATGGGGCGATGCCGATGGAGTCATCGCCATCCCGCGCGGCTCATGTTGGGAAATCCACGGCGTGCGACGGAGCGATTAGACTCCAGTGAGCCGGTGCCGGCGAATGATCCGCCGGCACCGCATGCGCGCCCGCCGCTCCGTCTCAGAACTTCAGGAATGCTCCGATGTTGGCATTGCGGCTGGTGTTCTCCTGGCCCGCCTGGTTCTGTGATGTGAGCCGGCTGAACTCGAACAGCAACAGCAGATTCGCGGTCAGATCCTGGTACACACCCACCGTCACCTTGTCGTTCTTCTCGACGAGGTCGGCTCGAGCGATGCCAACATCGCCGCTGGCCGCGTCCAGAATGCTACGGCCGTAGTTGATACCGAACTTGGTCGACATGTACTTGTAGGTGACCTGCGCGAGGAAGCCGTTCGAGTCACGCGCATTGCCTAGACCATCGTCGGAGTTCACGAACAGCCCGGTCGTACCCACGCCCTTGCCTACGTAGTACCAGCCCGCGACCTCGAAGCCCGCGATGTCGTACTTGCCGCCGAAATCCACAGCCCAGCTATTGTAGTCGCCATTGTTCACGAGAGCCGCGGGGGTACCCGCAGTCGTATTGCGCTGCTGCTGGAACAAACCGCTCGCCGAGAGATAGAGCGGCCCCGCCGTATACCCGACCTTGGCTTGCACACCAGGCGCTTTTTTCGAGGCCGGTATCTGGCTCAGGGTGTTCAGCGGATCGAAGATACCGATCGACGCCTTGATGCCCATGATGTCCGGGGTCGTGTAGTCGATCTGCGAGAGCCAGTCCGTATAGATATAGCCCAAGCCGATGGAACCCAACGATGTGTTAGCCGGCGCGGCGTAGTTGCCGTTGCCGGCGCCGACTCCCAGCAGCGTCATATCGTTGAGAATCGCATCCCCCCCGAAGAAGCCGATATTTCTTCCGGCCATCACAGTTCCCATGTCCTTGTTACCGAAGGTCAGGAAAACCTGGCGGACGTCGAGACCGGCGGTGCCGAGCGCAGTATGAACGGCCCCCGGCGTCTGCTGGAGATTCGGGCTGCCGCCGTCGTTGGTGCTGATGCCCGGATAGAGGCCGAAAGTGAAGCCGATGTCATAAGCGCCCTGCGTCGTCGCCCCGCTGATCGACAACGCTGCCGGCAGCAGTCCGTTGCTCACCGACGAGGACGATGAGTCGGTATCGATGCACGCCAAGCCTCCGGCAATGGTGGCCGGGTTCGTGTCGCATCTCGAATAGATGTAGTGGGCATTGACATTGCCGTCGATCGAGAGCTTCCAATCGCCCGCTGTGACGTCGATTGCGTAGGCGGCGGGTGCGAAAGCCGCGGCACTCATGACGGAGGCGACTGCGATGGACAAACTTATACGTTGATGTTTCATGGAAGCGTTCCTTCGAGTAGTCCGCGGTGCACGCATGAACCTCGGGTGCAACGGCCATGCCAACACGCATGGCGACCTCGCCGCGGTGTCGCGCGAGCACCACAAACTCCACCGAAGTCCCCGGCCTGTTCCATTTGGGTCGATGTTTGATACAGAGTTGTCACGCGAATGGAACGCGTGTTGCTGCAAGTGCGTCTGCACTCAACATTTAATGGCCTCGGGGCCGGCTAATATGACCAACGCGGGACTTGCAGTCGTCGAGCCGACGTGTTTCCCTACCGAGACACTGTCACCCATCGCCGTGGCACGGCTGGTGCAGACAGTGATCCTACGAGGGGGAAATCGTATGGCAAACGCAACGGAAATCCGATGTCCCGCGGACCGGCCTGCGGGCGAGCAGGATCGCGCCTTGCGCGAGCTGTCACCACAGGAAGTAGCCGGGTCTATCGGGAGCCAGTGGGAAGGGATGCCGGATTCGGGGCGACACGCGACACTGATCGCGCTCGCAACACCGGAGCTCGATCGTGTGTACGAAAGGATGAAGGGCGCCGGCTATGCGTTGATGTTGATGGACGCGAGCGGACTGGTGCTCTACGAGAAATCCGAGCCGTTGCTGAAGGAGTCGGCGCGCATCTGCCCGGTGAGTACTGATGCCCCGCTCACGGTAGTCCCCGCTGCGGGGAAGACCGGGCACGAGGCTCTGACGCTCGAGGATCTCGCCGGCGAAGACCCGCAAATGCTGCGGAATGCGCGCAGCGCCTATCGCATTGCCAACTCCAACGTGTCAGTGCTCATCCAGGGACCCACGGGCTCCGGTAAGGAAGCATTCGCACATGCCATGCATATGGCCAGCGGACGTGCGAGTCGGCCGTTCGTCGCTGTGAACTGCGCGGCCATTCCCGAGACGCTCATCGAGAGCGAGCTCTTCGGCTACAAGGCCGGGGCATTCACGGGCGCGCGCAAGGATGGAATGCGGGGCAAGATCCTGCAATCCTCGGGGGGAACGCTGTTCCTCGACGAGATCGGTGACATGCCGCTGATGCTGCAAACAAGGCTGTTGCGCGTGTTGGAAGAGCAGGAAATCGTACCTCTCGGAAGCGAAAATCCGCTCAAGGTCAATCTGCACGTGTTGGCGGCGTCGCATCGGAATCTGCGCGAGATGATCGCCCGCGGCACGTTCCGCGACGATCTCTACTACCGGCTGAATGGGATCACGCTGGAACTGCCCGCGCTTCGCGATAGAGCCGACAAAGAGCGAGTGATTCATCACGCGCTCGCGGCTGAAACGAGCAACGGCAGGCCCGCGGCCATAGAGCGTGACGCACTGCAACGCCTGTTGGCCTATGCCTGGCCGGGCAACGTAAGGGAGTTGCGCAATGTCATCCGCACGGCCCTGGCGATCTGCGATGGCGGGGTGATACGCCGCATCGATCTGCCCAGGGAGATTCGTGAAGCGGATTCCATGCAGGCTGCGCCGTACCAGACGGAACTGCGAACCGACCTTGCCAGCAAATGTGCGAACTCCGCGAACCCCCTGCAGGTCGCCGAACGCGCCGCTCTATTGAGTGTCATCGAGGACTGTCACGGCAACATGACCCGGGTCGCCATGCAACTCGGCATGAGCCGGAACACTCTGTACCGGCGAATCAAGCGGCACGGCATACCGCTCGCACACGGCGCCTAGGAACTAGTCAGACCCGCCCCGGCCCCCGTCCACCGCGCGCAAGACCGGCGCGGCGGACGGCCTCTGGCCCACCGTTTGCACGGTGATTTAAAGACACTACGCAATGTCAGCGCGATATGACGCACGTGACACCGCGACAGCCGGCAGATTCTGACTTCGCGGGCAATCCACCGAGCGCATCCGCACCCAAGCGGGTGCGCCGGAGCCAGGGCATGAAGGGCAAGACAGCGCCCGTCCGGCGCACAATTCGGCTGGCATCGAGGTATCAGTTGCAAACCGACCCCTCGGGTAGCGAACACATGCTGGTATCCGCAAAGGGCTCGATTCAGTTAAATGGGACCGCCGCCCTCATCCTCGAGATGTGCAACGGCAAACATACCATCGAGGAAATCGTGGCCCGCGTGCTCCGTAACGAGGACAACGGCCTCGAGGAGGATGTTCGCGCTTTTCTCGACGCCGCCCAACGTCGCGGCTGGATCGTGAAAAGCTGAGTCTGCAGCGGCGCGTTACGAGGCGACCTTGAACACCTCGACGCCACGCGACTTCAACACCCGGCTCGCGGGGATCGACAAGTAGTAGGTCGCGAGAAACCAGATTCCTCGCGGCAACATGGGTGTTACGTCCGTGTCGGGCCATACCAGGCGCCCGACCGCCGGCGCAACGAGCCAACCTAACAGCAACACCGCTACGACGATCGCGAAGTAGATCCGTCCCGCCGGCTGAAGCCGCAGAGCTCCTCGCGCCTGCTGCGAGTACTGCACACGGGTACGCAGCCAGATCATACCGACCATGAACAACGCCGTAACGGCGGAAACAATATCCTGAGTGTTCATGAGTGCCGCGCAATCTACCCGTGAGCGTAAAGGCTTACAAGGCTCTTACGCGCGCTGCTAAGCAGGTAGCGATTTGGAGCGGTACAATCCCGGCAACCTAAGAAGGAAATCTCATGAGCCACACCACCCCCGACAACGTGACTGAATACGAGCCCGAAGAAGTCCAGGCTCTGCTGGCGGAAGGAAAGATCCTGCTCGTGGACGTCCGCGAGCCGATGGAGTACGCAGCTGAGCGCATCCCCGGCGCGCTTCTGTATCCGCTCTCGAGTTTCGATGCCTCACAGCTCCCGCCGGATGGGCCGCGTCAGGTGGTGTTCTCATGTGCCGCCGGCGGCCGCTCACTCACCGCAGCCCGTCAGCGCATGGCGCTTGGTCAGCCGGCCGCGCACCTGGCGGGCGGTATATCGCAATGGAAGGCGGAAGGGCTGCCCGTCGTGCGCATCGATCCGCGAACGGGACGCCCGGCCTAGCAACCCGCTTGCGGGGACGGGCCCGCCCCGCGGCACTTCCGGAAATGCGCCTTGCACTTTGATTTCCGCGATCTCGAGCACTTTGTCGCCGTCGCTGAAACGGGCAGCATCGCGCGGGCGGCAGAACGCTGCCACACGGTAGCTTCCGCGGTAAGCAAGCGGCTGTCCGACCTGGAAGAGTCCTTTGGCACACCGCTGCTCGTACGCGGCGCCAAGGGCGTGGAGCTTACTCCGGCGGGACACAACTTCCTGGTCCGTGCCCGCGGCGTCCTACATCAAGCGGAGCAGCTCGACGAGGAGATCCGCAGGCACGCGTCCGGTGCCCGCGGCCACGTCAGGGTGTTTGCCAACATCTCCGCGATTGTTGAGTTTCTACCCGCCGCCCTGGCAGCGTTTCTCGCGAAGTATCCTGACATTCACATCCACCTGGAGGAACATGTCAGCACCGGTGTTGCGGCGGGAGTCGCCGACAACCTGGCCGACTTCGGGATCCTGGGGAGTCTGGCGGCCGTCGACGGCTTGGCCATGACACCCTTCCGCAATGACGAGCTCGTCGTCATACTCAAGCCCGACCACGCGCTAGCGCAATGTACCGCGCTGTCCTTCAGTGAGATCGCGCAGCAGCCACTCGTCGGTCTGCATGACAACAGCTCGCTGCATCACCTGCTCGCGCGCGCCGCTGCCGACGAGCGAAGACCGTTGAACGTGCGCATCCGGGTAACGAGCTTCGATGCGGTCTGCGCGATGGTGGCGGCGGGACTCGGCATCAGCATTATTCCAAAGGCGGCGGCTGCAGCCTACGCGGCCCAATTGCGCCTCAACGCAATCCCCCTGACCGACACCTGGGCCAAGCGACAATTGTTCGTCTGCACTCGGGTCAATGAGCCGCTACCGGGTGCTGCCCGACAGCTGTTGGATCACCTGCTCGCGCAAGGGTAGGAGATCAGCGCGACGGCAAGGGCGGCGCAGCGCGAACGCCATCGCAACGCCGGGCGCGGCGCAACGCGAACGCCATCGCGAGCCACGATGCCTGCATCGTCAACCATCAGCAGCGCCACCAGCCCCCGATGTCATGCTGCCCTCAGCTAACAGCGAGGCCAGAACTCATGTACACCTGGAATCCCCAAGACTACGCCCAGCACTCCCGCAGCCAGGAAGCCTGGGCCCGCGAGTTACTGACACAGATTGAGCTGAAACCTGACGATGTAGTTCTCGACATAGGGTGTGGCGACGGACGCACCACCGCTGCAATCGCGAGTAGCGTCCCCAAAGGACGCGTCGTAGGCGTGGACCTCTCGGCGAACATGGTCGCTCACGCGACAACTCAACACTGTCGGCCACCCACCAACAATCTACAGTATCTGCAGGCAGACGCAGCCGCGTTACCATTCACGACCGAATTCTCCGTCGTCTTCTCCAACGCAACCCTGCACTGGGTACCGGACCAACGCGCCGCCGTCCGCGGCATCGCTGGCGCTTTGCGGCCGGCGGGCAGATTTATCGCCCAAATGGGCGGCCAGGGAAACGTCGCGGAAGTCATAGCTGCTTTCGAGCACGTTGCCGGCGGCTCTCGCTGGCGCACCGTGGCCACGCTGGGTGAAGTGCCCTATCGCTTCCATGCTCCGGGCGCCTACGAAGGTTGGCTGCAGGAATACGGTATGGAGGTCCAGGAATGCCGGCTGATTCCGAAAGACATGGTGCACGAGGACACGCCCACGTTCATCGGTTGGCTACGCACGGCCTGGCATCCGTACACCGCGGGGGTTCCGCTGGAGTTACGGGACGCCTTTCTCCAGGACATTGCACAGCACTTTATGGCCGGCCACCCCCCGGACTCGCAGGGGCGTGTGCACGTTCCGACAGTGCGACTGCAGGTTCGGGCCCGAAAGATGTAGACGACCGCGGGCAGAGTGTCGGTGGAGGCGCCGGGCTTTAAGGCCGAGGCTTTGAGACGGAGGCTCCAAGGCCGAGCCTCCGCCACCGCTCGCTTTCGGTATCGACCTCGGTTCGCGTAGGATGCGCACCCCCTGCACACCGGCGCGCCCGATGCCGCCTCTCGGACTTCATGACTGACACAGAACACCCTCGCGCGATTCGCTCATTCGTGACCCGCGCGGGGCGAATCACCGACGCGCAGGTGCGCGCGCTCGAGGTTCTGTGGCCGAAGTACGGTGTGGAGTTCTCGGCCGGCGCACTCGACTGTGACGCCCTGTTCGGCAGGCATGCACCCCGAACGGTCGAAATCGGGTTCGGTAATGGCGAGAACCTCGCCAAAATGGCCGCGGCCCACCCGGAGCGCGACTATCTCGGCATCGAAGTGCATCGCCCCGGTGTCGGGCGGTTATTACTGGCGGTCGAAGAGGCCCTTCTCACCAATGTCCGCGTCATCTGCCACGACGCCGTCGAGGTGTTGAGGGGCCAAATCCCCCAACAGTCACTTGATGAGGTTGTCATTCTCTTTCCCGACCCCTGGCCCAAAAAGAGGCATCACAAACGCCGCCTCGTCCAGGGCGCGTTCATAGAGTTGGTTACAGACCGGTTACGCCCGGAGGGCGTGCTGCGAATGGCGACCGACTGGCAGCCCTATGCGGAAGAAATGCTCGCGGTTCTGACAGCCAACCCACGGTTGCGCAACCTGGCAGCGGATGGCACCTACATCCCGAGGCCAACCGAGCGCGCTGCCACACGCTTCGAGAAGCGCGGCGAGCGCCTCGGTCATGACGTTTGGGATCTCGCGTTCAATCGAATCTGACCGCTGGCGACAAGCCTTCGCTTGGACTGACGCGCTGCACTTCGAATCAGCTCTTGAAAGCGCCGCAGGCGAGGCGCAACATCGATTCGACCCTCAGTGTGCGCTTGAAGGAGATGCAAGATGACGACTCCTCAACCGAGTGTCGGCGACTGGTATCGTTTGCATGGCGGCGAATCTTTCGAGATTGTTGCGCTCGATGTGGACGATGGCACGATCGACATTCAATACTATGACGGCTCGCTCGAGGAGATGGAGCTCGAGGACTGGGAAGCGCAATGCGCCGAAGGCGCGATGGAATCGGCCGAAGCACCCGAGGACTGGAGTGGCTCGGTCGACATCGAGCGCGGCGACACCGAGGGTCGCGGCTCGGAGCCGTTCGGTGAGGAGCGTGATCTGCGGGCGAGCTCTCTCGACGGGATCGACCTGTTCGAGTAGTTAACCCACGTCAGCGAGTGCGCTGACGTCCACGCCATCCGCCAGCATGATGAATCCCGCCTCTACCGTGAGCGGTACGGGGCGTAAGGATTGGCCGGCGCATGGGCCTATCACGCAATAGCCGTTCTGTTTTTCGAACACCGCTCCGTGCGACGAACAAAGAATGAGCGCGCCATCGGGCGTGAGAAACTTATGTGGCCGGAGATTGAGCGGATGTCCGGCGTGCGGGCAATGGTTGACATACCCGCGTACCTCCGTGCCTATCCTAACCACGAATCCGCGCAGGGGCCAATCGCCCGTGCCGATGGTAAAGGCCCGCGCGCCAGACTCGTCGAGATCGGACAATCGACATACCACTCTTTCAACATCGAGGTCAGGGCCGGGGGCCATCGGCACTCACCTGAAGTGCGGGAACACCGGCGCGCGACAACCCACCACGGCGTGTCAGGAAATACAACACGACGAGCCCCACCAAACTCAAAGACGCGGTGTAGACGAAGAACGCCGGATACCCGATGTGCTCGACGACAAAACCTGACATGCCCTCGAGTATCTTTCCCGGAATGGCGTAGAGCGACGACAACAGAGCGTATTGGGTAGCGGTATACCGGGGGCTCGTGAGACCGGAGAGAAACGTGAGGAGCGCTGTCCCCTGAACCGCGAGCGCCAGGTTGTCCAGCCCGTTGACGAGTCCGAGCCCGAGCAGGGTGGGAGTATGGGTCGTGGCGAGCAGCGCGAAACTCAGGTTCGAGGACATCAGCAGTACATTGCCAAGCACCAGCGAGCGCAGCAGCCCGATCTTCGAGATGAGCACGCCCGCGATGAAAACCCCCAGAACCGACATCAACAGGCCGTAGACCTTCACGATCTTCGCGATATTGCTCAACGTGTAACCGTGGTCGATGTAAAACGGGTTCACCATGGAACCCATGGTGAAATCGGTCAGTCGGTAGGTCCCGACGAAGGCGAGCGTCAGCATCGCCAGAGCCGGTCCATAGCGCACGAAGAAATCCAACAGCGGACAGAACACGGCACCCATGAACCACTCGCCCGCGTTAAGCAGCGGTCGCGGCCAGTGCGCACGGCGTTCGAGCCACATGATGACGCGCTCCTCCCGCGCGACCGACTCGCTCGCTACGCGCGGGTGCGGTTCCGGCACGAGCAGGGTGGTCACGATGCCGACGCCGACGAGAGCGGCCATCGTCGCGTAGCTCGTGTGCCATCCAGAGTAGGCCGCTATGGTGAGCGCGCCGGCGCTCCCTGTGATGAGCGCTATTCGATAGCCGACCTGGTAGGCCGCCAGCAGCGCCCCCTGCGTCTCCACGGCGCCCGATTCGATGCGCCATGCATCCAGAGCGATATCCTGCGTAGCTGCACAAAAAGCGACAAACAGCGCGCTGAGGGCCACGTCTCGCACCCCGGCGCTCGGATCGCTCAGGCTGAGTTTGAACAGTCCCAAGCCGAGACCGATCTGCGCCAGCAGCATCCAGCCACGTCGGCGGCCCAGAAGACGGTGGACGAAAGGTGGCGCCACGCGATCGACCACCGGCGCCCAGAGAAACTTGATCGAATAAAGAATGCCGACCCACGAGAGCATCCCGATCGTCGAGCGCTGCACTCCCGCCTGCCGCAACCAGGCGGATAGCGTGGAGAACACCAGGTAGAAGGGCAACCCCGCGGAAAACCCCAGAAACAACATCGAGAGAACGCGCAGATTCCAATAGACGCGCAGCGCTTCGAGCCAGCTGCGGCGCGCGACGCTCGGGTCGGGGCCATTGACGGTGGGGATGGGCATCTGGCAATGATATGACATGCAAGAGTACCAGCTCACGTTCATAGATCTCGCCCTGGAGCGGGAGGCCCTGCGTTTCGGCCACTTCAAGCTCAAGTCCGGCCGGGAGAGTCCTTACTTCTTCAACGCCGGCCTGTTCAGCGACGGAAAATCCGCCGCCGTGCTCGGCCGCTGTTACGCGGCGGCCATCGTCCGTTCCGGGATCGCGTTCGACATGATCTTCGGCCCGGCTTACAAGGGAATTCCTCTGGCGACGGCCACGGTGGTGGCGCTGTCGGAGCACCACAACCTCAATGTGCCTTACGCATTCAACCGCAAGGAAGCGAAGGACCACGGTGAGGGCGGTAAGGTGGTCGGCGCTCCCCTGCGCGGCCGTGTTTTGATCGTCGATGACGTAATCACGGCAGGCACGGCAGTGCGCGAGTCGCTCGACATCATTCGCGGCGCCGGAGCGGAGCCTGTTGCGGTCGCCCTGGCTTTGGACCGACAAGAGCGCGGTCAGGGCGCACTGACCGCAGTGCAGGAGGTTGAAAAGGAGCACGGCCTGAAGTGTGTGAGCATCGTCACACTTGCCGACCTCATCGAGACTCTGTCACGCACCACGGACGGACGAGTGCGCATTTCTGCCGAGCAGCTCACATCACTGCGTGCCTACAGAGAGCGTTATGGAGCCGGTTAACGCTTGCCAGCGGCGTCAACTCAGTCAAAATACAGCGCTTGGATCAGTGGAAGGTGGGGGTTGCATGTCCACGCGCGCACCGCGCATGGCCTTAGGTCTGATGATCGGCTTGGCAGGTTTGTTGCCTGCCGGCGCGGATGCCGCGTCGACCGATAAGAAGTCCACGACGTACCGCTGGGTCGACGAACAAGGTGTCGTCCACTACGGCGACAGTATTCCGCCCCAGTACGCTGAAAAAGAGCACGCGATGCTCAACAACCAGGGCGTCGTGGTAGGACACTCCGATGCCCAAAAGACGCCCGAGCAGCTAGCCATCGAGGCCAAGGAGTATGAGTCCACCCGCAAGCAGCAGCAGCACGATAACTTCCTCCTAACCACCTACACGTCCGTCAAGGACATCGAGTCCCTGCGTGACGTGCGGCTGGATCAGCTGCAGGGGCAGCGCACTGCCGCCGAGCAATACGTCGAGAATCTGCACTCGCGGCTCGTCGCTCTGCAGACGCGCGCCAAACACTTCCGGCCATATAACGCCCGTCCCGATGCTCACCGCATGCCCGACGATCTCGCCGAGGACCTCGTGCATACTCTCAACGAGATGCGCAGTCAGAGTAACGCGCTGAACGTCAAGAACGAGGAAGTATCGGCGGTCAGGGCGCAGTTCGATATGGATATCGATCGCTACCGCGCGTTGCACGAACCGCGCGTCAAGCGCTGAGCGGTACCTACGGCTACTGCCGCCCCGAATGCCCGAAACCGCCCGCGCCGCGCGCGCTGGCGGCGAAATCCTCCACCACCTGAAGCTCGACCTGTACTACGGGTACAATGACGAGCTGCGCAATGCGCTCGCCGGGCTGAATCGTGAAAGGCTCGCTGCCGCGGTTCCACACCGACACCATCAGCTGCCCCTGGTAATCGGAATCGATCAGGCCGACCAGGTTACCCAACACGATGCCGTGCTTATGCCCCAGACCGGAGCGCGGCAGAATGACCGCGGCCAACCCGGGATCCTCCACGTGGATCGCGAGTCCGGTTGGAATGAGCTCGGCGCGTCCGGCCGCCAATATGAGCGAGGCACCGAGGCAGGCACGCAAGTCCATGCCGGCAGAGCCCGCGGTCGCGTACGCCGGAAGGGGAAATTCGTTTCCGATGCGCGCGTCGAGAATCCGCACCTTGAGCGGGCGGCGGGTGTTTTGATTCATGGTTAGCCTAGCGCCGAGTCGCGCTGGGCGACGCCCGTGCGGGCCGCGACGAAAGACTCGGCGATGAGCGCGACCAACTCGCGGGCCAACGCCAGCTTGGACGCCTTGCCCAATTCATGTCGCTTATTGCGCCACAGGACGATGAGCTGGTTGTCCTCGCAATCGAAAGCCTTGTCGTGACCGACTTCGTTAGCAGCGATCATATCGAGGTTCTTTTTGAGGAGCTTGAGGCGGGCATTTTGCTCGACGGACTCTGTCTCGGCGGCGAAGCCCACGACGAACGGTCGATCCGGTCGGGCCGCCACCGTGGCCAGCACGTCAGAGGTCCGTTCCATACACAAATCCAGGGTGTCGGACGTCTTCTTGATCTTCTGATCGGCGGGACGCGCGGGCCTATAGTCCGCTACTGCGGCGGTCGAAATGAAAATATCCGTCCCCTCGACCTCTTTGAGCACCGCGGCGAGCATGTCAGCAGCGCTCTCCACGTCGATTCGCCGCACACCCGGGGGCGTCGGCAAGCTCACAGGCCCACTCACCAGAACCACTTCGGCACCGGCTTCACGCGCCGCCTGTGCGACCGCGAAACCCATTTTTCCCGAGCTTCGGTTGCTGATGAAACGCACGGGATCGATCCGTTCCCGGGTCGGTCCGGCGGAGATCAGCACCCGACGACCTAGCAAAGGACCCGTGCCATTTGGCAAGCCGGCGATGCGGTCCACCAGTTCCAGGGGCTCGAGCATCCGCCCCTCACCGACTTCACCGCACGCCTGGTCCCCCGAGCCGGGCCCGAATATATGGATGCCCCGTTGCTGGAGCGTTCCCACATTGGCCCGGGTCGCCGCGTTCGCCCACATGATGTGATTCATCGCGGGCGCGACCGCGATCGGGGCCTCCGTCGCCAAACATAATGTGGTGAGCAGGTCGTCGGCCTGCCCGGCGGCCAGGCGGGCCAAAAAGTCCGCGGTAGCCGGGGCGATCAGAACGACCTCCGCCCAACGGGCCAGCTCGATGTGCCCCATGGCGGCCTCCGCGGCGGCATCCCATAGATCGGTCCGCACCGGGCGCCCCGAAACGGCCTGGAAGGTCGTTGCGGTCACGAATTCCCGCGCGGACGCCGTCATGACCACCTGAACCTCCGCTCCACGCTCGCGCAGGCGCCGGACCAGGTCCGGGCTCTTGTAGGCGGCAATACCGCCAGTCACGCCCAGCAGAATACGTTTACCTTGCATGGAGGCTCTCGTTCCACGATGACTCGATTATCGTGCGACGCTCCCCACCCACGCAAACCATAGATAGGAATATGTCGATAGCCTTCTATTTGATCGGCCGCTCGGCGGTGGAATCGGGCGTGCGTCCCAGCCCTTTTACAGAATTTCCCCTCGTGAGGATTTCATCACGACATTCCGTGACATGCCGTGCTTTGCTAGACTCGTCTCACAATTAAGACGATGACCGGGAAAGCGTGGAGTTTTGATGAATCGGGGAATGACTTCACTGCTGGCAGCCACCTGCCTGCTGCTCACCAGTATCACTGCTCACTCGAAGACCTCGAGCACGAGTACTCCCGTACATCACCGTCACCACGCCCACCAGGCGAGTCGAGCCTCTCTGTCGCTCGATGAGCCGGGTCTGCGATCGAGCGCGGCTCTCATCTTCGACGAAACTCATTCGACCGTCCTGTATTCGAGGCACGCCGACGTTGCGATGCCTATCGCGTCCATCTCGAAGCTCGTGACCGCTCTGACGGTCGCGGATGCGAAGCAGCCGATGGATGAAGTGATCGAGATTACCGACGAGGACCGCGCGATCGGCAAGGGCGCCTCTTCACGCCTAGCCGTCGGTACGCGACTCACCCGCGGCGACCTGTTTCACCTGGCCCTCATGGCCTCGGAAAATCGTGCCGCCCATGCGTTGGCGCGCAATTATCCGGGTGGCATCGCGGCCTTCATGCCGGCGATGAACGCGAAGGCGAGAGAGCTCGGCATGAGCAGCTCGCACTTCGTCGAGCCCACAGGCCTTTCGAGCAACAACGTTGCCAGTCCCGAGGACCTGTCGAAGCTCGTGATGGCGGCCTCCAAGAACGCGACGATCCGGGAATACTCCACCGACCCGGGCTACGACGTACGCGTCGGCCGGCGGATGGTTGGATTCCACAACACGAACTCGCTGGTAAACAACCCGACCTGGGACATCGTCGTGCAGAAGACCGGCTACATCGAAGAGGCCGGCCGCTGCCTGGTGATGCAGACGGTGATCGAAGGCCGCACGATCGTGATCGTGTTGTTGAATTCGTTCGGCAAGCAGACTCGCGTTGCCGACGCTACGCGTGTGCGTAGGTGGATGGAAGCCAAGCTGCTGCAGGCGGCCTCGGCCGAAGTCGCGGGCAAGACTTAGCAGCGCGTCGGACGCGCTCTAGGGTCTGTCTTTGCTCGGGGCGGCCGTCGCGCCGCCGCGGGCGACCAACACGACGTCGATCGTCTCCGTCTCGGGATCGAAGACGATCTGTGCTTCGCGCCGCTGCAGCTGCCGCGTAACCTGGGCCACCTTCTGATCGAGCGACACGTCCCGCTCGCCATATTCCGTACCCTCGCGCAGCACGAACGACTCGAGTACGCCGCGCAAGGCGTCTTCCGAAAGCTCGGTGTACGGAACGGCTATCGGTTCGGCGGGTTCGGCGGACTCGTCAGCTTCAGTCAGGTGATACTCCTAGGCGCGCGGCTCGATGCTGTGCAGATGGCGGGCCGCCGAGATCCAGGCGCCCATCCAACCCAACACGGTGCCCGCCGCCAACAGGATACCGATGTCGTCACCGCTGGGGCCCTCCAGCAGGTAGTGACTGCCGTAGAGTTGCGCGAGGTTCGCGACCGGCTGGCCGAGCACGGCCACGGCAGCCTCGACAATGAGCCACGCCAACACCGCGCCACCGAGGCCATACAGCACACCGGTGTAGAGGAACGGCCGGCGCACGAAACTGTTGGAGCCGCCGACGAGCTTGGTGACCTCGATTTCGGCGCGCCGATTGAGTATTTCCAGGCGGATCGTGTTGCCGATCACGGCCAGCACGCCCGCCCCGAGCAGGATGGCAAGGATCACCAGCAGCCGCCGTAGAACCTCGAGAATGGCGTTGAAGCGCATGACCCATTCCGAGTCGACCTGCACGATGTCGACTTCGGGCCATGCCGTGAAATAGCGGCGCAACGTTTCCAACGCCGCGGGCGAGCTCGATTCCGCCCGCGGACGCACATGCAGTACGTGCGGGAGAGGATTGTCCTTCAACACCTCGAGTGCGGTGCCGAACCCCGAGTACGTCTTGAATTCCTCGAGCGCCTTGTCCGCCGGAATTACCGTCACTTCCCCGACTTCCGACCGCTGTCGCGCGTCGGCCGCCAACTGCTGGGCTTTTACCAGTGGAACATCGGGTTTGAAGTAGACCGACATGTCGACGGCGTTCGCGAAGTCACCAGTTGCCGCCTGCGCGTTTGCGACGAACAGCCGCAGCGCCATCGGCAGGGCCAGTGCGAGTCCGATCACCAGCAGTGTCAGCGTGGTGGCGAACATGCTGCGCGACAGGCGCCCGATCGAGCCCAACAACGCCTGCACGTGGCGGGCACTGGCGACACTGAGGCTCATCTCGTAGCCACCACGCTCGGCAGTGAATCGGCGGCGCCGCCTTGCACCTGGCCGTTGTCGAGCACGATCTCGCGCTGGCCGAATTCGCGCACGATGTGCAAGTCGTGAGTGGCGACGACCACGGTAACGCCCACATCCTGAAAGCGCCGGAACAAGCGCATGACCTCGAGCGCGAGATCCGGGTCGAGGTTGCCCGTCGGCTCATCGGCAATCAACAGCGGTGGCTTGCTGATGACGGCGCGTGCGATTCCAACTCTTTGTTGCTCACCGACCGACAGCTCGTAGGGCAGCATACGCTCCTTGCCCAGCAGGCCGACCTGGTCGAGCGCGGCACGTACCCGCTTGTCGCACTCCTTGAGCGGAGTACCTGCGACAATGAGCGGCAGCGCCACGTTGTCGTACACGGGACGATCGGCAAGCAGCTTGTGATCCTGAAACACGACGCCGATGCCGCGGCGGAAGGCGGGGATGTGCCGCGCTCTGAGCGTGCTCGTGTTCTTCCCGTTCACCAACACCGTGCCGCGCGATGGACGCTCGAGAAGTGCGATGTGCTTGAGCACAGTGCTCTTGCCCGCGCCGGAACGACCGGTGAGGAATACCATCTCGCCGGTGTTGATGTTGAAAGTCACATTGGAGAGCGCCTCTCGCCCGTTGGGATAGCGCTTGCTCACCCGGTCGAAAGAGATCATCTCGCGATTACCTGCCCGTCGCGCCGGAAAGCGACTCGCCTGCAGTCTCGGCCTCTCGCGGGCCCTGCACGAGCGCGGTAGCGAACGCCTCAGCATCGAACTCGCCGAAGTCTTCCGGTTGCTCACCGATGCCGATGAAGCGGATCGGCAGGCCCAGTTTGCGGGCGATCGCCACCACGATGCCGCCCTTCGCGGTGCCATCGAGCTTCGTCAGCACCAGACCCGTAACGCCAACGGCCTCATGGAATTGCACTGCCTGGGAAAGCGCGTTCTGCCCCTGATTGGCATCCAGCACGAGCAGCACCTCGTGGGGAGCCGTCGGATCGACGCGCTGAATGACACGCTTCACCTTCTTCAGCTCTTCCATCAGATGAGACTGGCTGTGGAGGCGACCGGCTGTATCGGCGAGCAGGACGTCAGTACCTCGCGAACGGGCGGACTGCAGCGCGTCGAAAACCACCGCACCGGGATCGGCGCCGGCCTGCTGCGCAACGAAAGCGGCGCCGGACCGCTCGGCCCAGACATTGAGCTGCTCCATCGCCGCAGCACGGAACGTGTCTCCCGCGGCGAGCATGACCTCGCGATTCTCGTCGGTCAGGCGGCGAGCCAGCTTCCCGATGCTGGTCGTTTTTCCGGAGCCATTCACCCCGACGACGAGGATGACGAACGGCTTGCGCTGCGCGTCAATGACCAGGGGGCGAGCGCAAGGGGCGAGGATTTCGGTTATGGCCGTGCGGAGCGCCGTGATGAGTGCTGCGACGTCCGCAAGCTCATTCCGGGCTACTCGTTTCTGCAGGCCAGCAAGGATGTATTCGGTAGCCTCGACACCGACGTCGGCGCTCAGAAGGCGGGTTTCGAGCTCTTCCAGGGCCTGAGCGTCGATCTTGCGCCCGCGGAACAACTCGGCGAGATCGTAGGTCAGCCAGGAGTTGCCGCGATTCAGGCGCGCCCGCAGGCGCTTGAAGAAGCCCTGGCGCTCTTCCGGCTTCTGCTGGCGCTCTTCGGGGTTCTGGGGAGGGTCTTTGGGGGTGCGTTTGAAGAACATGAGTATCCTGTCGGCGGCTATTGTAGCGGCCGAAGCAAGGCGCGCACCGGGTTCTCGCGGCGGTCGCGGGGCTGTGCGGTGGGGTACGCTACCGCGCGAACCTGGCCAAGTGGGGCCAGCTGAAGATGCAACTCCTTGGATCAGGCAGGAAAATCTCGCAGGCGCGGAGGCGGCTCGCAACGCGCAGGCCAAGCCCGCGTCCTCCGCATCATCGGTGGCATGTGGCGCGGCAGGAAGCTCCGCTTTCCGCCCTCGCCTGAAATCCGCCCCACTCCGGACCGGGTGCGTGAAACCCTCTTCAACTGGATTGCGACGCGCTTGCCGGGAGCACGCTGTCTCGATCTTTTTGCCGGCAGTGGCGCGCTCGGCCTCGAGTCCCTTTCGCGGGGTGCCGCCCACGTCACCTTTGTCGAGCGGGACGCGGCCGCGGCGCGTGAGTTGCGTGCCCGACTTTCCGAGTGGGGCGCGAGCGGCGCCGAGGTCGAGCATGGGGACGCGTTGCGCTTTCTAGGTGGCGCCGGTGGCCCCTTCGACATCGTGTTCCTCGATCCGCCGTTCGACTCCGATTTTCTGACCTTGGCAGCCGACCGGCTGGAAAACGGGGGGTGGCTAGCCCCCGGCGCGCTCATCTATGTCGAATGCCCAGCGCGGACCGGCCTCCCGCCCCTGCCACCAACCTGGACGGCCACGAAAGCCAAGCAGGCCGGCGAGGTCGGGTATCATCTGCTCACGCGAGCATAGATAAACGAGGGGAGTCGCCGCTGGCATGAACCGCCGTGCACTGTATCCAGGCACTTTCGATCCGATCACCAATGGCCATAACGACCTCGTGCGTCGGGCGGCCAGCCTGTTCGATCACGTGATCGTGGCCATCGCCGCCAATCCCAACAAGGCGCCCCTGTTTCCCCTGGAAGCGCGCGTGGACCTGGCTCGCCGCGTGTTGCATGATTTGCCCAACGTCGAGGTCTTGGGATACTCCGGCCTGACTGTCGAGTTTGCGCGCCAGAATCGCGTCACCGTCGTGGTTCGCGGGTTGCGGGCCGTTTCGGACTTCGAATTCGAGTTCCAGCTCGCGAACATGAGTCGCCACCTGGCTGGGGAGATCGAGACCGTGTTTCTCACTCCGAAGGAGCAGTTCACGTTCATTTCCTCCACGCTGGTCCGTGAGATCGCGGTTCTGGGCGGAGACGTCCATGAGTTCGTGGATCCCATCGTGGTGGCCGAGCTAAAGAAGCACCGGCGCAGCTGAGGGTCGTCCGGGACTGGAGCCTGTCTGACTAATGATCGCCGTAGCGAGGGCGACCCAGATCGAGCAGCTTTCTGCGATCGCTTCCCGCGCATAGCGTGGACTATGTAAGGGAAGCGATCGCAGAAAGATGCCGATCTGGGGCGGCCGCAGTAGGCGAGCATTAGTCAGACAGGCTCCTAGGAGTTGGGTCATTAATATCGGGATGCAGCGCGGAATCGAAGGCGCGTGGATGCCGGTGGCTGCCAACGTCGCTGGTAAAGACCTCATCGTCAACGAACTGCGCGTCAAGTACCTGGTCCTCGACGGCGGTGGCTACAGCATCGTCGACCGCAGCAACCACATTGTCGATAGTGGCGAGTACCTCGTGGACGACGCGGCCTCCCCGCAGACAATGGATATTGTCGGCCGCGAGGGCCCGAACGCCGGGCGCACCATGCTGGCGATCTATCAGTTGGAAGCCGACCGGCTCACCGTGTGTTATGACCTCGATGGCAGGGAGCGGCCGATCGACATGCAGCCGCGCGAGGACCAACTGCTGTTGAGTATTACTTACGCCCGCGCGTTGACTTTGCTTTCTTAGACGGACGCCGCTTAGTCGCCTGCTTCGACTTCGACTTTGCTCTGGCCTTCGGGCTCGCCTTCACTTTCGTCGCAGCTTTCGCTTTGCCGACCTTCACGGCGCTCGCACGGCGTCGACGACGAAGTCGTGGCAACCGGGGCAGCCGAATCTGCTCCAGCGGCGCCGGCAGCGTACCAGCACGTTTCAACTCACACGCACGCCACAGATACCAGGCTGCCGCCGTTCTATGCGGCCCCCAACGCTCACCGTACGCGGCGAGCGCTTTGGGCGCCGGCATCTTGCGCAATCCATATGTGAACTGGAATCCAGCGCGCACCCCGAAATCGTCGACCGGCAGGATGTCGGGCCGACCCAACTGGAACATGAGCAGCATCTCGACGGTCCAGCGCCCGATGCCGCGGACTTCCGTGAGGCGCGCAATGATCTCCGCGTCCTCCAGGCGCACGAGCACTTCTCGATCGGGCACGACTCCCGCGACCGTCTTCGTCGCAAGATCCTTGAGTGCGGCAATCTTCGAGAACGAAAGGCCGACCGCGCGCAACGCCTCGTTCGGTGCGGCCAACACCGTCTCCGGAGTTGGAAACGCCCCCTTACCGAATGTGCTTACGAAGCGTGCGAGGATGGAGCGGGCGGCGGCCGCGTGCAGTTGCTGGTGCGTGATGGCCTGCGCCAGCGATTCGTAGGGGTGACAGTTATTCTCAATCACCAAGCCATAAGTGCCAACGGCACGGATCAGGCCTCCCAGGTTGCGGTCGATCCCGGACAGGTGGTCGAGAATGTGTTGGCTCACTTCTGACAGCCCGGGCAATAGTAGGTCGAGCGCTGCCCTTGCGTGAGCTGGCGCACCGCCGTACCACACTTTCGACACGGCTGACTCGCGCGCTCATACACGTATAACTTTTGCCTGAAATACCCGGGCAGACCATCGGCGCCGACATAATCGCGCAGAGTCGTGCCGCCGACACGGATCGCCATAGACAACACGGTGCGCACCGCTCGCGCGAGTCGCGCAACTTCAACGCGAGAGAGACTGCGTGCCTGCCGGCGCGGACGTACTTTCGCCCGAAACAGCGCCTCGCTTGCGTAGATGTTGCCGACACCCACCACGAGCTTGCTGTTCATCAGCAACTGTTTGATGGTAACTCGGCGACCTCGGGTGGTTTGCCAGAGGTATTCCGCGTTAAACGCCGCCTCCAGCGGCTCCGGCGCCAAGTCGGCCAACAGCGGGTGCTCGTTCGGATCTTCCGTCGTGTAGTGAAGACTACCGAAGCGCCGCGGATCGTTGAACCGCAGTGTGCTGCCGGAGTCGAGCACGAGGTCGAAATGATCATGCGTGATGCGCGGCGTGTCCGCGGGCAACACGCGCAGGCTGCCCGACATACCGAGATGGAGCAATAACGTTCCGGACTCGAGTTCGAGGAGGAGGTACTTGGCTCGCCGCTTCGCGTGCAAAACACGCTGCCCCGCCACCCGCGGCGCTAAATCGTCCGGGACGCGCCACCGCAAACGTGGCTCATGAACCTCAAGTGCAACGATCCGGCGCCCCACAGCGTGGGGCTCGATTCCCCGGCGCGTGGTTTCGACTTCGGGAAGCTCGGGCATGGGGTGCGGAGATTACATGCCGCGGTGGCAGGCGGACAGTGTCATGCGGATCGGGCCGAGGATGGCGCGCCGTTTCGATAAACAATCGCGAAAGTGGTCAGCCCGAGCCCCATGCCAAGAAAGAGCCAGCGAAGGGGCCAGCCGCGCTCGACGACCTGCTCGTAGTCAGTCCATCCGGGACGGTTCACTTCGGGATCGTCTACCGCATAGAGCACCGGGACACGGTCACCCACGGCTATTCGCCGCCTGAGATCAATCGGCCCAAGGCTTCCACAAGGAGCCCAAGCGATCTCGGTTCCGACGTAGCCACTCTTCCCGGGGCTCTGGAGCCGAAAAGGCTTGCCGGATTCGGGGACAGTGAAGGCCGCCTCGAAGGTAATCTGACACGAGCGGTAAGTGTGTTTGCTGACCCGAGTCACCAACGCCTGCGCCGATCGAGTCGGATGTGTCTGCAGGTAGTTATCGACCCGCCAGGCTTGCACGAGCGGGAAATACACGCACAGGGCGAATAGCCAGGAGACTCCCGCAAAAATCCACAACGACTGCAGGTTTTGCCGGCGCTGTTCTGCAGGGCTCAACGCTGGGAGGCCCGGATCCCGATGCATGGCAGACATCCTCTGTCGGTCCCCTCCATGGGTTCGGGTGCGGAAGGTACCCTGCTGCAAGGGTCGGTGCATCGAAGTACCCCCCAGAATGCAAAAGGCCCCGGGTGTACCGGGGCCTTCGCGATCCGATCCAGTCAGGTCCTCACACGAGCCGCGACTGGCGGGCCTTACGGCCTTACTTGATCTTGGTTTCTTTGTAGCCGACGTGCTTGCGTACGACCGGGTCGAACTTGCGCACTTCCAGCTTATCCGGGTGCAGGCGCTTGTTCTTCGTCGTGACGTAAAAGTGGCCGGTTCCGGCCGAGGACAGCAGCTTGATCTTCTCACGCATGGTTATTCCTCCTCGTAGCGCCGGGGCTTAGATCTTGACGCCCTGCGTGCGCAGCTCGGCAACGACCTTGTCGATGCCCTTCTTTTCGATCGTGCGCAGCCCGTTCGCGGAAATGCGCAGGGATACCCAGCGCTTCTCGGTCTCGACCCAGAACCGCTGTGTGTGCAGGTTCGGCAGGAAGCGGCGGCGCTTCTTGTTGTTGGCGTGAGAGACGCGGTTACCGACGGCTGGCTTCTTGCCGGTGATTTCGCAAACGCGGGACATACGAACAACCTTGAGAATTCAGTAACTTGGGAACAAAGGGGTCAGGTCCCCTCTCCGGGGCCGGACTTTATACCAGCGCGGGGCCGGGATCTCAAGGCTGGCGGTGGGATTTCGGGAGCCCCTTACGCCTGCTGCGACGGTCGTGCTCACGCCATCCGCTACTGGTCAGCGGTCTTGGCGGGCTTGGAGCCTGCGCGCGAACGAGGCGTAATGGCGCAATCGCGACATAAGAAGACCCGACAAGGACTGGGGGCGGTCGAGCCGCCCTATCCAAGGCGTCGATTCATAACAGGCCATGCTCTGAGAACGAGAAGCACCCGCCGTCACCGACAATGACGTGATCCAACACCCGCACCTCCATGAGAGCCAGGGCGTCCTTGAGGCGGCGAGTAATGTGCTCATCCGCGTCGCTGGGATCCATAACACCGGAAGGGTGGTTGTGAGCAATGATTACGGCCGTCGCGTTGTGGATGATCGCCTGCCGCATGACCTCTTTGACATGCACCGTTGCGTTGTCGGTCGTGCCTCGAAAGAGCTCCTCGAAGGCGACTAGCCGGTGACGGTTGTTCAGATAGAGAGCGCAGAACACCTCGTAGGGCCGATTCCGCAACTGCGCCACCAGGAACTTCCTGGTGGCATCGGGCTCGGTCAAGGGGGAGCCGACCTTGATGGGCTCCAGCAGGTGCCTGCGTGCCAGCTCGAGCCCGGCCTGAAGCGCCGCGTAACGGGCCACGCCAACACCGCCGACGCGACCGTCGCCTGTCTTTTTCTTCCACCGTGGCCATTCCGCCATCAGCAGCTCTCGCAACGACCCAAAGGCCACGATGTGCGCCTGGGCTAGCTCGATAGCGTTGCGCCCCCGGGTTCCACACCGCAGCAATACAGCCAACAGCTCAGCATCGGACAATGCGTGTGCGCCCCGCTCGAGGAGCTTCTCACGCGGTCGCTCGCGCTCCGGCCAGAAGCGAATGTGTGCCTTGTTGGGAATGACCTCTTTCTTTCGAATGACTCGTCTCTTTGAAAAAACGGGTCCCTTTGGGAAGGAACTGCTCTTTGGAAAGACTTCCGTCCCGGGAAAGAGTCCTGGGCTGGAAAGGACTCCCGTACTGCCAATGACTTCCTGTCCGTTCATGGTCGTGGTCCTCGACATGGGCGATCGTCGCCTCGCTATCGATAGTCTGACGGTGCGGGACCAAGGGCGACAGGGGGAATAACGGGTGCGAATCACCAGATATTCAGCTTTTCTCGCGATCAGGCGCGAGACGAGGATAATGGAAGTTCCCGGGGCAACATGCGGAAGGTCCCAACATGGAACTCGCCTCGACGACCGATCCGAAACTGCTCGATGTTCTGGCCGAGTTGCGGCGGCGGGAGCCCATCTTTCACCGGCCCGAATTCGGCACGAGTCGTGCCGAACTGGAAACCATGGTTGACGACGACTTCTGGGAAGTGGGCGCCTCCGGACGTCGCTACACCCGCAAGTACGCGTTGGAGGTGCTCGAGAAGCGGACTGCCACACCCGACGAGGAGCTTTGGGAAACGACCGACTTCCGCTGCCAGGAACTGGCGGCCGACCTCTACCTGCTGACCTACACACTCCGGCAGGGTGAGCGCATTACCCGCCGGTCAACAATCTGGCGCCGCTCCACGGATGGCTGGAAGGTCGTGTTTCATCAAGGCACGATCGTGGAGAAGCCCCCGTAGGGTCGCTCCTAGTGATAACCCTCTCCCGGCCGTATCTTTCCGCGGAACGTGCGATACACAAACACGGTGTACCCGAGAATGATGGGCAGCATGAACGACATCCCCCCAAGAATGAACGCCTGCGACTTCGGCGCCGCGGCGGCCTGCCACAGCGTAAGGGTCGGCGGCACGAGGTAGGGCATGGTTGAAATCGCCAGCCCGATGAAGGCCATCACAAACATCCCCACCGCGCCGAAGAAGGCGAGGCCCGGATGTTTCCCACCAATTCCGCGCCAGCAGACTACGGCAAGCACCAGTGTCAGGATCGGGACAGGCGCGAGATAGTACATGTTAGGAACACTGAACCAGCGCGCCGCGATCCGATCGAACTCGAGTGGCGTCCATACGCTCACGAGCACGATGAAAAGCAGGAAGGCGATGAAGAGCGGGCGCGCCAGCCGCCGTGCGATCTGCTCCACCCCTTCGACCGTCTTCATGATGAGCCAACAGGCGCCGAGAAAGGCATAGCCCACCACCAGACCGAAGCCGCACATCAGACTGAATGGGTTGAACCAATCGAAAGCGCCGCCGCCGAAATGATTGCCGTCGACCTGGATCCCGCCCAGCAGACCGCCCAACATCAGCCCCTGACAGAAGGCGGCCACGGTGGAGCCCGCTGCGAAGGCGATATCCCATTTCTGATGATGCGGCTTGGCGACCCAGCGAAACTCGAATGCCACGCCACGAAATACAAGTGCGAGCAACATCAGGAACAGCGGCACATACAACGCTGACATGACAACGGCGTAGGCGAACGGAAAGGCCACTAGCAGCCCCGTGCCGCCCAAGACGAGCCACGTCTCGTTGCCATCCCAGAAGGGGGCAACGGAGTTCATCGCCTGATCCCGCTGCACTTCTTCGGGGAAGTAGGGAAACAGGATGCCCACTCCCAGATCGAAGCCGTCGAGGACCACGTACATCGCGACAGCGATCCCGATAATCGCGGCGCAGATGAGGGGCAACCAGTATGCCGATCCGGTCAGCTCGACGGGGCTCATGGCCTGGGCTCCTCGTTAGGTGGTTGCCCAGAACCCTCCCCCGGCAGGTGCACCGCCTGCCCGGGCGCCTGCGCCACCTTCCCACCAGACTCGCGGGTCGACTTGTCTGCCACGGCGAGTGGGCGGTTCGCCAATCCTTCCGGAAGAGTTGTTGCCTTGACCGCCTCACCCTTCGGCCCATTCCAGATGAGCCGATGGATGTAGAAAATCCCGATGGAAAACACGACACAATAAACGAGCACGAAAAGCGTCAACGATGTTGCGATGACTGCGCTACTCACGGGAGACAACGCGTCCTCGGTGCGAAGGATCCCGTAAGCGACATACGGCTGGCGCCCGCTCTCGGTGGTGAGCCATCCCGCGAGAATCGCGATGAACCCAAGCCACCAGCCGCGCGCCACGATATGGAGATACCACTTGGTGGTGAACAGCTCTTTCCGCCACCACAACACGACCCCTGTCAGCCCGATGGCTATCAGGGTGACACCTATCGCGACCATGGCTCGGAAGGCAAAGAAGATCGACGTGACCGGTGGGCGCTGGTTGCGTGGAAAATCCTTGAGGCCGGCAAATCGGCCGTCCCACTTGTGTGTGAGGACCATGCTGCCGAGGTGCGGGATGGCGATCTCAGCGCGATTCCTCTCATTGGCTTCGTCGGGAAGCGCAAACAGCACCAAATCCGCGGGGCCGTCGTCATCCCAGTGGGCCTCGATCGCCGCGATCTTTGCCGGTTCGTATTGCAGCGTGTTGAGTCCGTGCTGATCGCCCAGCAACATCTGCAGCGGCCCCAGGATGGCGAGCATTCCAACACCCATCCGCATCATCGTGCGGCCCTCGGTCTCGAACTCGTTACGAATCAAATAGCGCGCCCCCGCCGCAAGCACGACGACCGAGGTCGTGAGATAGGCGGCGGTCATCATGTGGGCGAATCGGAAGGGGAAGCTCGGATTGAAGATCACCCGGAGCCAGCTGACCGGGAACGCGACGCCGTCGTGCAGGACGTAGCCATCCGGCGTATGCATCCAGCTATTGGCGGCGAGAATCCAGAAGCCGGAGATGGCCGTGCCGGCCGCGACCAGTATCGCGGCGGTCACGTGCAGCCACGGGGCCACGCGCTGCCACCCGAAAAGCATGACGCCGAGAAAGGTGGCCTCGAGAAAGAACGCGGTCAGCACTTCGTAGCCGATCAGCGGTCCAATGACATTGCCGGCGACCTCGGAGAAGCGCGCCCAATTCGTCCCGAACTGGTACGAGAGGGGAATGCCCGAGACCACCCCCATGGCAAAGGACACGGCGAAGATCTTCGTCCAGAAGCGCGCCAGCCGATGGAAGTGATCCTTGCCAGTTCGCTTCCAGAGCACCAGGAGCGTCGCCACATAGGCGGAAAGGCCGATGGAGAAGGCCGGGAAGATAATGTGGAAGCTGATCGTGAACGCGAACTGGAGGCGGGCGAGGATCAGGGCATTGGGGTCCACTGTCGTAGCTCCTCCCGGATTGGAATGCGCCGCGCATTCTACTGGCCTGGCGGAACTCAGCTCTTGGACTTTATGTCCAATACTTTGGCCTCGGAGGGCTGCTAGGTTGCGGATGCCCTGCGCCCTGGGAACTTCCTCCCAGGAGGGCCGTTAGCACCCCTCGGAAGAGGGATTCCCAACCGCCCTGGAAAGGCACAAGCTCTTGTCCCATAAGGCGAAATGGCGTGCGCCGAGGCAAAGCTCCGATGGAACTTTTCGCCTGCTTAGCACTCCAAGTAACCGAGTGCTAAAATGGCCGCCCAACAGATGGGAGATTTCATGACCGCAAGTACCGCAGTGATTGCCCGTAACGGCGATCTCGCGCTGGCCGGTCCCTTGGGAAGCCTGGATGCTTACTTGGACCGTGTTGGCCGAATTCCAGTCCTGACCCGTGAAGAAGAGCGTGAGCTCGCTGAGGGGTTCCGCTCACGTGGTGATCTCGATGCTGCCCGGCAGCTCGTGTTGTCGCACCTTCGTTTTGTAGTTCACATTGCCCGCGGCTATAGCGGCTACGGCTTGCCCGTAGGCGACTTGATCCAGGAAGGCAACGTCGGCCTGATGAAGGCTGTGAAGCGTTTCGACCCTTCTCAGAACGTGCGCCTGGTGTCGTTCGCGGTTCACTGGATCCGCGCCGAGATCCACGAGTACGTGTTGAGGAACTGGCGCCTGGTGAAGATCGCGACGACCAAAGCGCAGCGCAAGCTGTTCTTCAACCTTCGCCGGATGAAGAAGAACCTCACCTGGCTGTCGGCTGAGGAGACGGCTGCCGTTGCTCGTGACCTGGGTGTGAGCCCGAGTGAAGTCACGGAGATGGAGAAGCGACTCGCCGCGCGCGACATGTCGTTCGACCCGACCCCTGAGTCGGATGATGACGAGGTCTATAGCCCCGCGTCTTACCTGCCCGCGACGGATGCCGATCCGGCGGAGAAGGTGGAGGCTGCGGAGTGGGAAGACGACTCCTCGGATCGCCTGCGTGGAGCGATGGACCGGTTGGATGACCGGAGCCGCGACATCCTGCAGCGCCGCTGGATGACCGATGACAAAGCCACGCTGCACGACCTCGCTGACAAGTATGGGGTTTCGGCGGAGCGCATTCGTCAGATCGAGTCCAATGCGCTGGGCAAGCTACGGGGAATGATGGGCTCCGAGGCTACCGCCGCATAAGGGGTAAGGTAGCCGCGACCCGATCGTAAAATCGATCGTGTTCGTATGGAGCCCGGTGTTTGCAAAGACACCGGGCTTTTTCTTTTGGGAGGGCCGAAAGTCGCGCTGGCGCCAGATTGCCTCTCTGCGCCAGCAGGCGTAGCGTGGCGGCATGCGCACCGTAACCGACTGGCTCGGCGAGTACGGGTCGAGCCACACCAACCCGACCAACAAGCTGTTGCACTGGCTGTGTGTGCCACCGATTGTGTTGTCGGTGTTCGGTATCCTGTGGTCGGCGCCGGTGCCCGAGGTGTTCGCGGATGTCTCGCCCTGGCTGAATTGGGCGACGCTCGCGGCCAGCGCCGCCATCATCTACTACTTCGCTCTTTCGCCCACCCTGGCGCTCGGAGTGCTGTTGGCCTTCATACTGCTACTGCTGATCACGCAGTGGCTCGCGAGTCTCCCGTGGCCGCTCTGGCTCACGTCGCTGGTCATTTTTGTGATCGCCTGGGTCGGGCAGTTCATCGGGCACGCCATCGAAGGCAAACGGCCCTCATTCTTCAAGGACCTGCAGTTCCTGTTGATTGGGCCGCTCTGGCTGGTGGCCGCCGCTTACCGCCGCTCAGGCCTGCGATACTGAAGCTTCGAAAATAATCTCAGGCTCACACGCCGCCTCGCGCACTGCCGCCGCGACACGCTCGTGGACACTCTTGTCGAGCGGGTCGGGAACGAGCTCATCGGGGCGAGCCATTTGCGCTATGGCGTCCGCCGCAGCCATCAACATCTGATCAGAGAAGCGAGTCACGCGAGCCGCGAGCGCTCCCTTGAACAATCCGGGAAACGCCAGGACGTTGTTGATTCCCTTGCCGTCGGCAGCAAAGGCAGCGCCCCGCTCCCGCGCCACCAGGGGCTCGATCTCCGGATCGGGATTCGAAAGCGCGAGAATCACCTGTCCCGGCCGCACCCATTCCGCCTTGATCAAACCCTTCACACCTGTCGTTGCGATGACGATGTCCGCGCGCTGCATGATCGACTCGAGCGAGGCGCCCTCACCCCCCAAGGATTCCAGCCGCGCGATGGCGCTCGGACTGCGATCCGCGCCGAGAATGTGCTCAACACCGTAGGCGCGCAGCAAGCGCACGATGCCCGTGCCGGCCGCGCCGAGACCAACTTGCCCCACCACGCTGTCACGCAAACTCCGCCCCGCATGACGTGCGGCATTGATGAGCGCCGCCAATGCGACGACGGCGGTTCCGTGCTGGTCATCATGTAGAACAGGTTTCTGCAGCCGCGCCTGCAGCTTCTGCTCGATTTCGAAGCATTCGGGCGCCGCGAAATCCTCGAGCTGGATCGCGCCGAAAGACATTTCGATTGCCACAATGGCCTCGACGACTCGATCCGGCTGCGTCTCCTTCAGGAGGATGGGCACTCCACTGATGCCGACGAGATCCGCGAACAGTGCCGCCTTCCCCTCCATGACCGGCAGGCCTGCGAGAGCGCCGATATTCCCGAGACCGAGCACGGCGGTACCGTTGGTTACGATTGCCACGGTGCTATCAAGACTGGTGAAATCATGAGCCGCACGCGGATCTTCCTCGATCGCGAGACACACGCGTGCAACACCCGGCGTATAGATGTCTCGCAGCACCTGCAGTGTGTTGATGGGAACGCTGGCGACGGTGCGGATCTTCCCGCCACGATGCCGATTGAAAACGCGATCCGATTTGCCGAGGAAACGAGCCGTGGGCAACTGATCGATCCTGTCATAAAGGCTGCGGTCCGCCGCCTCGTCCATCTCGAGGGTGATTTCCCACGAGGTTTTGCCCTGATCGCGACGCAGCGCGGTCAGATGCTCAATGGTGAGCCCCGCATCAGCGATTACCTGGAGCACTTTCGCAAGACTTCCCGGTTGATGAACAGTTTCGACGATCAGAATCTCGGGAATCTTCATGGGCAGCAACGGGTCCTTCTGGGGTCGGGCGACGGGGCGCGTAGAATACGATAAAGAAGATTACCGTCGCGTAAGACGGCGCACGCAGCAGTCGTTCACAGCTCTTGCATGCCGCGATCGTGCTCCGCGATGTCGCAGCCGGCGGACAGCAACAGGCATGGCCCCTACCCTACCTCGGGCGCCGCCACCGCAGGGCGATTCCTCACCAGCCACCAGTTCAGCAGCGCAACCGCCATCGTGACCCCCAGGATCAGGGATTTGCTGAAATCCGCGTGCGTCAGCAGCGCGACGCAAATCAACACGCCCAGCACAGGAAGGAACATTCCGCCCGGGACGCGGAACCAGGCGGCTTCAGGCTGCCTCTTGCGCAGGACCGGGACGGCGGCGCACACCAAGGTGTAGTAACACAACCTGCCCACCGCCGACAGCGTGACATTCCACGAGAAGCTGCCAAACGAGGCAAACATCCAGATCAACAGTGCAAACATCGAAATCGAGACATGGGGAGTTCGGAACCGCGCGTGAATGGCTGCAAAGCGTGTCGGAAAATCGCCGAGCTCGGCCAGGGAGAACATGGCGCGCGATCCAACGAGCAGGTGCGCGCTGAGAAAGCCATAGACCGAAGTCAGCGCAGCGATCGCGACCACAGTGGCACCGGCATGACCCAGCAGTGTGCCGGCGACATCCGCGAGAGGGCGATCGCTGTGAGCCGGATCCGGCAGCACGCCGACCACCGTGAACTGCAACACGGTGTAGATCACGGCTACCACAAAAAGACCGACAAACAGTGCGAACGGGGCATCCCTGCGTGGATCCTTGGCCTCACCCATCGCGATGAGAATGGCCTCGTAGCCGCCATACGCAAAGAACAGCAGCAACATCGCCTTGAACCAGCCATCCGCACTCGCGGGTACCGGCGTCATCACGGTAGGCGGATGAGCGATGAGGTAACCCACACCCATCACACAGATGAGTCCCAGCGGTAAAAGCTTCGCCACCACGGAAATGTTACTGACCAGTGTGCCGCCACCCACGCCACGGTAATTCACGACCGCGAGAGTTCCGACGAGAAGGGTGATCACCATCATTCGGGGAACGGGTTGCGCCGCTTCCGGGATGAACTGCCCGAGATAGAGAACGAAGAGGTTCACCGCCGCCGCGCACGAGGTAAAGCGGGTGAGCATGTTCAGCCACCCCACCTCCACTCCAGCGAGCCGGCCGAAGGTCTGGCGCACATAGAGGTAGCTTCCGCCGGTGCCTGTAAATTGCGATGCGACTTCCGCGTAACAGCTCACGATGACGGCCATGGCGAGACCGCCTAACAGCACCGCCCATGGGCTCGCGCTCCCGACCGTGGCGGCAATGATCGAAGGCAGCCCAAAGATGCCGCTGCCCACGATGGCGTTCACGGTCAGAGCAACCATGCTCCAGCGCCCGATTGCCCGAACCAGTTGCGGCTGTGACGACATTCTTGCCGTTGATCTTACGGCAAGTCCGGGGCGATGGTGGTTTCACGCGCATTTCAAACCGGTCCCCACACGATCCCGACCGCCAGCAGCGCCAGTACGGCCAGACAGTTGATGATCAGCTCGCCATGGTCAGCCAATTTCGCTTTGAGTTGCATGAGCTTGGCTCCGGTGTCCTTCCACCTGAGCATTTCGCCAGCACGGCATTGCCAGATGCGGCGGACATACGGGCAGGCCAGCGATCAATTGTGGCGAATGATGGCAGTTGCGAACTCGGGGCTTTTACCCGCAACAGACAGGCTGTAGCCTGTACACCTATGAAACGCCAGGTTGCCATTGTCGAAGACGAGCCCGCGATCCGCGACAACTACGCGGCGGCATTCACGCGCGAGGGATACGTGGTCCGTGCCTACGGCAACCGCAAGCAGGCCATGGCGGCTTTCGTAACGCGCTTGCCCGATCTCGCCGTCATCGATATCTCGCTCGAGGAGGAGCCCGAAGGGGGTTTCGAGCTGTGCCGGCAACTGCGGGCGCTGTCACCGGAGCTGCCGATTATTTTTCTCACCGCACGCGACAGCGAGCTCGATGCCGTGTCGGGGTTGCGATTGGGCGCGGATGACTTCCTGACGAAAGACCTGAGCCTCGCGCACCTCATCGCGCGCGTCAACGCGCTGTTCCGCCGCGTCGATGCTCTGCGCAAGCCTCCTGAGACATCACAAGTCATCAGGCGCGGACCGTTGATGATCGACGGCGAGCGCATGCAGGTCGAGTGGGAAGGCCAGGTCGTGCTGTTGTCTCTGACGGAGTTCTGGATCATACACGCCTTGGCACGTAACCCGGGGCACGTGAAGAACCGGCAGCAACTCATGGACGCGGCGAACGTCGTCCTCGATGACAACACCATCACGTCGCACATCAAACGCGTCCGCCGCAAATTCCAGAGTATCGATCCGACATTCGATGCCGTACAGACGGTGTACGGCATGGGGTACCGTTGGGTGGAGTGAGTTACGAAGCTCGCTGATACGAATGTCGCTGCGTTTAAAGCTCCTACTGCTCGGCCTGTTGACTCTGGTCCTCCCCTGGGGTGGCTGCCGCTATGCTCGCCAGATGGAGGCGGCCCTGCGTGAGGGCGAGGCGAACTCTTTGCAGGCGGTGGCCCAGACGATCGCCGCATCACTCCAGGGCCGCACCGACCTCCTCTACCGGGAAGGCAAGAGCCGCGACGAGGTCGAGCCGGCAGGGACGTCCGATGAGCCGTCACCACAACCCGAGCCACAACCCAGCCCCTACGATCTGCAGCCCATGATGCTCAGCGCGCCACCCTTCGTGGATGGCTATGGCGACGAGTGGCCGCGCACGCCCGGCATCTGGCGGTATTTCACCAAAGACAAACATCGATTCGGAATTCTCACGGGTGTCTACGACCGCATGCTGTATGGCTTGCTCGATGTCGAAGACGATCACCTGGTCTTCGACGCCCCGGGTGCGAATCCGCTCGAGCCCAGCGGAATAGGCGATCGCGTCTGGCTCGGGATGCGCGACCCCCAAGGCGTCGAGCGTGAGTTTTTCATTCCCGCAGCGGGACCCGGCCTGGTCACAGCACGCCGTATCGAGACGGGCGAATACGGGCAGCAGCAGGCGGTCGACGAGCCGCGCATTACCGGCGCCTGGCAACCCAGCCCAAAGGGCTATCGGGTTGAGTTTCGCGTGCCACTGTCCATGATCGGCCCGCGATTCGGCGTGTTGATCGACGACAGAAATGAGCGCGGTGCGACGCCCGTGAGTTACGGCACTCTGTTCAGCGACGATCTGCATACGGTGGGCCGCCTCATCGTGTCGGCCCCGGAACTCACCGGCTATCTCGCGCAATTCATGCAACCAGGGTTGCGCCTAGGCGTCACGACGACGTCCGGACGCCTACTGGCACAGGCCGACGCCTTAGCGCAGGTCACGGAGCTTCGTCCGCAGCGCGGCGTGCTCGCTCGCTTCTATCGCCGCTTCGTCGATCGCCCGAGTGACCGGACGCTCATCGTGTCCTCCGCCCCGATCTACGATCGCGACCACCATGAAATCATCGGAAATCTGACGGCGACCGAAACAGCCGATCGCTGGACGCGCTTGCGCGACCGAGCGCTTACCGAAATGCTGAACTTCACGTTGATCACGAGCGCCGTGGCGGTCATTGCCATGTTCGCGTTCGCTGCGTGGCTCGCCGTTAGGCTCTCGCGGTTGCGACGCGCGAGTGAATCCGCGCTCACTCGAGAAGGGCTCGTTACGACATTCCCGGAAACCGAAGCTCAGGACGAGCTCGGCGACGTGGCGCGCGGCTTCTCCACGCTACTTGGGCGCCTCAATGAGTACACAGGCTACCTACGAACGCTCGCCGGCAAGCTGGCCCACGAGATCCGCACTCCGCTGACCATCGTGCGATCGTCGCTTGAGAATCTCGAGTCGGAAAAGGACGTCCCGGCCAGCGCGCGCATCTATCTCGATCGCGCAAGGCAGGGCAGCGAGCGACTGAACGCAATCCTGATCGCCATGGGCGCTGCCACACGGGTCGAGGAGGCGATCAGCAACGCCGAGCGCTCGAGGTTCGACATAGTGCCTCTCGTCGCCTCGGCGGCGGACGCCTATCGGATCGCGTTTCCCCAGAGGCGTTTTGCCACTGAATTACCAACGGAAACCGTCATGATCGACGGGGCTCCCGACCTGATCATGCAGCTGCTCGACAAGCTCGTCGACAATGCGGTGGACTTCAGCCCGCCCGGAGCGACGATCACCCTACGCCTCGCCCTCGAATCCCACCTCGCAGTGCTTGAAGTCGACAACCCCGGTCCGCCGATCGCGGCCGAGGCGCACGGGCGGCTCTTCGAGTCGCTCTGGCAGTCCCGCGGTGGGGGCGGCGGGGACAGCGACAGCCGGCCGCATTTTGGCCTGGGCCTGTACATTGTCCGCCTGATCGCCGAATTTCACGCCGGAAGTGCCTCGGCGGAGAACCTGCCTGGCGATACCGGCGCTCGCTTTACAGTGCGGCTCGCACGGTCATAGCCCGCGGCCGGCGGCGCCCGCGAGCGGAGCCCATGCCTGTCTCCTCGACAGCACAATGTTGCAATGTAGTCAAAATACTACATGGCATTTTCGCGCGGAAGCGGTACACTTTGTTTCATTAGGATCCAGGCCGTCAGTCGCAAGTCCCGGTTTCTCTTGGGAATCCCAAGAACTGGCACCCGACTTGCCTGGTTCTGCGGTGCAGCAACGCTTACACCCTGATGCGTGTAAGCCAACAGCTGGGATGAATTGGGGAGGGAGCGGTACAGCACAAGAAACTCGGGTGATCGACGCGAGCACGGGTAACGGCAGCCACTAACTTACTGTGACTGTCAGGAACGGATCGGCGCGTGCAGTGACACGCGGGCCACGATTAGGCCGGAGCAAACGCTCCATCGTTTCAGCCGCAAAGTATAGATGCTCGTGATGGCGCGACCCGCCGGGGAACGAGGCGTTAGATAACGTCCACCGCCGGTTGGAGCTGACAGCGATCCACTGGGACAGTCGATGAGAACGTTACAAGCCCCGCCGCAAGGCGGGGCTTTTTTATGGGGCGAACGAAGTCGTGCCGGGCGCCGTAGCGCAGCAGCACGCCACCGCGCTGCTGCTGCGCAACCAACTCAACCAACGCCCAGGTACCCGAGAATACCCTTAGCCGCCTCGCGCCCTTCAAACACCGCGGTGACGACCAGGTCCGACCCCCGCACCATGTCCCCGCCGGCGAACACCTTGGTGTTGGTCGTCTGAAACGGCGTCTTGCGAGCCGCCGTGACTCGCACTCGCCCGTTGGTATGCAGGCGGATCCCATGCCGCTCAAACCAATCCGGCGGACTCGGCAGAAAGCCGAAGGCAATGATCACGGCGTCCGCGGGCACCACCTGTTCGGAGCCCGGAATCGGCTCCGGAATGCGGCGGCCGCGTGCATCCGGCGCACCGAGACGTGTCTCGATGACCTTCACACCTTCGACCTGCTCCGAGCCGACGATCTCGATCGGCTGGCGATTGAAGAGGAACTCAACGCCCTCCTCCTTACTGTTCTTGTAGTCGCGGCGCGAGCCGGGCATGTTGTGCTCGTCGCGCCGGTAGGTGCAGGTCACGGATTCGGCACCCTGGCGGATGGCCGTGCGATTGCAGTCCATGCCGGTATCGCCGCCACCCAACACCACGACCCGTTTGCCGCGCATACTCACCAGCGCCTCGGCGCTGCCGGGGAGACCGAGCTCGTGATTGATGTTGGAAATGAGATAGGGCAGCGCTTCGTGGACGCCCGGCAGATCCTCACCGGGGAAACCGCCCTTTACGTAGCGGTACGTGCCCATGCCGAGAAACACGGCATCGTATTCGTCGACGAGACTCTCAAATGAGACATCCTTGCCGACGTCGACGCCGAGCCGGAACTGCACACCCATGCCTTCCATGATCTCGCGGCGTTTTTCGACGACTTCCTTTTCGAGCTTGAACGGCGGGATGCCGAACGTGAGCAGACCGCCGATCCGGGTGTAGCGATCGAACACCACGGGCGTCACTCCGCTGCGCACCAGGATGTCCGCGCAACCGAGACCGGCAGGACCTGCACCGATGATGGCGACCCGCCTGCCGTTCGGCTGCACGTTCGACATGTCAGGCTTCCAGCCGCGCTTGAAGGCCTCGTCGGTGATGTATTTCTCGATCGAGCCGATCGTGACCGCGCCCAGGCCGTCATTCAGCGTGCAGGCACCCTCGCACAGGCGGTCCTGCGGACAGATGCGCCCGCAGACTTCCGGCAGGGAGTTGGTCTTGTGAGACAGCTCCGCCGCCTCGAACAGGTTGCCTTCCTGGATGAGCTTCAGCCAGTTGGGAATGTAGTTGTGAACCGGGCATTTCCATTCGCAGAACGGGTTGCCACAGGCGATACAGCGGCCGGCCTGTTGCGCCGCCCCCTGCGGCTCGAAGTGCGCATAGATCTCGTTGAAGTTGGTGACCCGCGTCTCCACCGGCGTTTTCGCCGGGTCCGCGCGCGGGATGTCCAGGAATTGTAGATTCTTGTCAGCCATGTTTGTCCGTCGCGGGGCGCGTTATGCGGCGCGCCGCAGATTCTCGATCAGCGAATCGATGGAGGCCGCCTTGGGCTTCACCACCCAGAACTTGCCGATGTACGAGCGCAGGTCGTTCACGATTTCCTCGGCCCAGGCGCTGCCCGTCTCCGCGACATGCTGTTCGAGGAGATTCTCCAGGTGTTGCAGATGGGACTGCATCGACTCGGCGTGAATGCGGCTGATATCGATGAGCTCGTGGTTGTAGCGATCGACGAAGTTGCGATCCAGGTCGAGCACGTACGCGAACCCACCGGTGAAGCCCGCTCCGAAGTTCACACCCGTGCGACCTAACACGCAGACGACACCGCCGGTCATATACTCGCAGCAGTGATCTCCCGCTCCCTCGATGACCGCGATGGCGCCCGAGTTGCGGACGGCGAAGCGCTCGCCTGCGACACCGGCTGCATAAAGGTGCCCGCCGGTGGCGCCATAGAGGCAGGTGTTGCCCATGATGATGGTGTCTTTCGCGACGTAGCGGGCGTTGCGCGGCGGACGCAGAACGAGCTTCCCAGCGGCCATGCCTTTGCCGACATAGTCGTTCGCATCGCCTTCGAGATACATATGCAGGCCGCCAGCATTCCAAACGCCGAAGCTCTGCCCGACGTTACCCGTGAGACGGACCGCCAACGGCGAATCCTCCATGCCGTAGTTACCCCACCGGCGGGCGATTTCACCTGATATCCGGGCGCCGAGCGACCGGTTGTAGTTGCGGACCTCGTAGCTCCACTCGCCGCCGGTTTTACCCTCGATCGCAGGCAGCATCTCACTCACCATGCGCTCGGCGAGTTCGCCTTTATCGAAGGGCGTGTTCGACGGCGTCGCGCAGAACTGCGGGACATCCCGCGCAAGTCCCGCCGTGGAGAGGATCGGTGCGAGATCCAGCTTCCGCTGCCTCGGCGTCTCACCCTCGAGAATCCGCAGGAACTCCGTCTGGCCGATGATGTCCTGGATGCTGCGAACGCCGAGGCTCGCCAGGATCTCGCGGACCTCCTGCGCCACGAACTGGAAGTAGTTCACCACCATTTCCGGCAGGCCGGTGAAGTACTTCGACCGCAACACGTTGTGTTGAGTCGCCACGCCGGTCGCGCAGTTGTTCAGATGACAGATGCGCAGATATTTGCAGCCGAGCGCCACCATCGGCGCGGTACCGAAGCCGAAGCTCTCGGCGCCGAGGATCGCCGCCTTGATGACGTCGAGGCCGGTCTTGAGACCACCGTCGGTCTGCAGGCGCACCCGGTGCCGCAGGTCGTTGATCCGCAGGGTCTGATGCGTTTCCGACAGCCCTAACTCCCAGGGCGTACCGGCATACTTGATGGAGGACAACGGACTCGCGCCCGTGCCGCCGTCATAGCCCGAGATGGTGATGAGATCGGCATAGGCTTTTGCAACACCCGCCGCCACGGTCCCCACGCCGGGCTCGGCAACGAGCTTCACGGACACCAGCGCCTGCGGGTTGACCTGCTTCAGATCGAAGATGAGCTGCGAGAGGTCCTCGATCGAGTAGATGTCATGATGCGGCGGCGGCGAGATGAGACCGACCCCGGGGCGCGCGAAGCGCAGCGAGGCGATCATGTCGTTCACCTTGTGTCCGGGGAGCTGTCCGCCCTCGCCAGGCTTGGCACCCTGCGCGACCTTGATCTGCAGGACCTCGGCATTGATGAGGTATTCGGGCGTCACGCCGAAGCGGCCCGAGGCCACCTGTTTGATCTTGGAGTTCTTCTCGGTGCGATAGCGGGCCGGGTCCTCACCACCCTCGCCGGAGTTCGAGCGGGCGCCGAGCCGGTTCATGGCGATAGCCAGCGCCTCATGCGCTTCCGGCGAGAGCGCGCCGAGAGACATGCCGGCACTGTCGAAGCGCGACAACACCGCCGCCACCGACTCGACTTCACTCACCGGAATCGGGCGCGGCCCCGGCTTCAGGGCAAGCAGGTCGCGGATCGTGGCCGCCGGCCTGTTGTTCACCAGCTGCGAAAACAACTTGTAGTGTTCGTAATCCCCGGAGATCACAGCTGCCTGGAGTGCAGCCACGACGTCGGGGTTGTACATGTGGTACTCGCCACCGTGCATGTACTTCAGCAACCCGCCCTGCTCCTGGGGCTCACGCGGATTCCAGGCGCGCGTCGCGAGTTGCTTCAGGTCGGATTCGAGGTCGTCGAAGTCGGCTCCCTGGATGCGGCTCTCGGTGCCCACGAAACACAGGTTCACGATGTCGTCCGACAGGCCGACGATCTCGAACAGCTGCGAGCTGCGATAGCTGGCGATCGTGGAGATCCCCATCTTCGACATGATCTTGAACAGGCCTTTCCGGACCCCTGCGCGATAACTGCGTCCGAGTTCCAGGCGAGTCGCGAAGTCGAGCTTCACCCGGCCTTTGCGCATCATCTCGAACAGGACCTGGTAGGCCATGTAAGGATACACGGCCGTCGCGCCGTACCCGATGAGGCAGGCGAAATGATGGGGATCGCGCGCCGTGCCGGTCTCGATGAGCAGGTTGCACTTACAGCGCAAGCCGGTCTTCACGAGATGATGATGGACAGCGCCGGTCACCAGCAGTGCGTGAGCGGGCAGTTTCCCCTTCACGAGGTAACGATCGGACAGCAGCAGCACGAGCTTACCTTCGCGTACCGCGTTCTCGGCCTGCTCGCACATGCGCACGATGGCGTTTTTCAGACCCTCGCCGGGATCGTACTGAAGGTCGATGAACTCGTGCGTCACCTCCTTCAGGGCGAGAATCTGCCGCAGTTTCCGTTGCGACAGAATCGGCGAGCCGAGAACGATCTGCCGCGCATGCTCGGGCGCCGGCACGAAGATGTTGCACTCGGGGCCGATCTGCGTTTGCAGCGACATCACGATCGACTCGCGCAGTGGGTCGATCGGCGGGTTGGTCACCTGCGCGAACTGCTGCCGGAAAAAGTCATAGAGCGACCGGACTTTATGCGAGAGCACGGGCATGGGCGTGTCGTCGCCCATGGAGCCGACCGCCTCGCTCTCGTCCTCGGCGAGTACGCGGATGATTTCCTCGCGCTCCTCCGAGCTGACGTTGAACATCTTCTGGTAGAGCCCCAGCGTGTCTTTATCGAAGGGCTCGGCTGCGAGCCGCGGATCCACGAGATCGCTCTCGAGATAGCGCACGCCCTTCTTCAGCCAGGTCTTATAGGGATGCCGCGTCTTCAGAATCTGATCGATGTCGGCCGACTCGAGCAGCCTGCCCGTCTGCAGATCCAGCGCGATCATGTCGCCGGGCCCGAGCTTTCCCTTACGTACGACGTCCTCGGGCGCGTAGTCCCACACGCCGATCTCGGACGCGATAGTTAGGAAGCGGTTGCGCGTGATGACGAAGCGAGCGGGACGGAGGCCGTTGCGATCCAGGGTACACGCGGCGTATCGGCCGTCCGTGAGCACGATGCCCGCCGGACCATCCCAGGGCTCCATGTGAACCGAGTAGTACTCGTAGAACGCCCGCAGGTCAGCATCGATCGAGTCGAGCCCGTGCCAGGCCGGCGGCACGAGCAGCCGCATCGCGTGCAAGGCATCGAGACCGCCCATCAGCAACACCTCGAGCATGTTGTCGAGGCTCTGCGAATCCGACCCCGTCAGGGAAACGAGGGGCAACGCCTCCTGCAACTCGGGCAGCAGGGGCGAGCGGAACAACGGGCCCCGCGCCAGGGCCCAGTTGCGGTTCCCCTGCACCGTGTTGATCTCACCGTTGTGAGCGAGATAGCGGTACGGATGCGCGAGCCGCCACTGCGGCAGCGTGTTCGTCGAGAAGCGTTGATGGAAGACCGCCACCGACGCCTCGAGCCGTTCGTCCTGCAGATCCGGGTAGAACTGCGTTAGGTGCTGCGGCATCACCATGCCTTTGAAGACGATGGTGGTGGCCGACAGGCTCGGCACGTAAAAGACGGGGTCCTTCTGCTGGATTTCCTTCTCGGCAAGACGGCGGGCCATGTACAGCTTGCGATTGAGCGACGCCTCGTCAATGTCGGAAAGGCGGCAGTTCACGAAGACCTGCTCGATGTGCGGCAGCGTCTTGAGCGCCTGCGTACCGCAAGCCTGGGGACTGACGGGCACGATGCGCCAGCCGGCGAGCTCGAGCCCCTGGCGCTCCAACTGGGCTTCCACGGTGGCCCGCGCGGCCTGCGCCAGCGCCGGGTCGCGGTTCAGGAACATCAGACCGGACGCGAATTTCTCGGCCAGCTCGATGCCGGCCTCGGCCGCCACGGCCCGCAGGAACCCTTCCGGTTTCTTCAGCAGCAGACCACAGCCGTCGCCGGTTTTCCCGTCGCCGGCGATCGCCCCACGGTGGGTGAGGCGGTTGAGAGACGTAATGGCCGTACGGACCAGCCAATGGCTCGGCTGATCATCCAGGTTGGCGATCAGGCCAAACCCGCAGCTATCGCGTTCGTAGGCGTCTTTGTAGAGTCCCTGTGGGGCAGCGCTCATTGTCATGGCCTCATTATCTGGCGCCCCCAAGTCGCAGGGCGCACGTGGCCGCCGGCTGCAGGCAGTAGCGCCTAGGTCAGCTCGAGCGGCAATTCTTTGCGGTCAGGAGACCCACGGACAACACCGCGGGAATAAGCAGTCGAAATCGCCCGGGTACGAGGCCTTGTATCCCGCGCTTTGGTCGCCTGTCTACACCGTCACTATGCTCCCGATAATACCGGCCCGAGGGACGCTTTCAAGTGCGCCCTCTTATATGCATATGCCGTGCATACACCGCCCCACCGGCGACGGGAGGACTGTCGGGGCGGAGGACGGCATTCCGCCAGATGGGCGGCGACCGGTAGAGCGGGTACCGCCGCTGTCGTCGTTGGTACACATATGAGACTGAATATGTCGTGCGTCGATACAGAAACACGTGCTGCGAGGAGTGCCGCCGATGCGTGTGCGCAACGGTGTTCAGGCAGCATCAGGCGTGCGAGAACTCAGCCGCGGCGTGAGAAGAATTCACGTCGCATTTTCTTTTCCAAACTATTGCATCGAGCGACCTCAGACCTCAACATGCGCCCGCGTTGCGAAGTGTGGTGGCGGATTTCGAGCAGGGCGAAGGCCCGCGAGAGGTGTTTGAAACTTAGATGAAGACCATCAAAGCGTCGACTGACAGCGACTCTGGACCCCGCCTGCAAGGCGTGAACCAGTATTTGGAGAAGAATTTCCCCGATTTCTTCGCCGAAGCCCGTTTCCAGGTCGGGGATGACGATTACTTCCTTTACGCCCGCTTCGGCCAGTACCTGGCCCGCACCATCGAGCAGAACCGGGCCTCCCGAGAAAAAATCAACCGCGGCTTCACAGTGCTGAACAAGATGGCACGTGTATCCGCGCGGCATCCGCGTATCCGGGAAATGCTCGTCTCCGGACCGCTCGAATACATCGTGGATGCTCCGAAAGCCCGTGCGCTCGCGCTCAAGCGACTCTCACCTGTGGCGCAGGGTTATATGGAAAGTCTCTGCGAGTGACTGACGTGACGCCGCGTGAGCCTAAGGTTCGCGCGGCGTCAGCGTGATCTTCAGACTCTGAGTCCTACGAACCACGTCGAGCGTCAGCGCCGAACCGACCGGCCACCGACTCAGGTGTCGATGGAGCGCATCGATCCCGCTCAGCGGCGTCTCGTTCACACCAACGATCAGATCGCCGGGACGTAGGTCGGAGTCAACCGCGGGTCCCGCGTCATCGCGACCGATGACTTCGGTGGCTCGCTTTACAGATAGGCCGAGCGCCCTGACGAGCCGCAGATCGATGGGCCGGTCCCTGACGGAAATTCCGAGATAGGCCCGCCGCACACGCCCCTGCGTCAGAATCTCTGTCAGAACCCACTGCGCCGTCGAGGCGGGCACTGAAAAGCCGATCCCCTGCGCCATCGCGATAATGGCCGTGTTGATTCCGACCACCCGGCCCTGCGAGTCGACCAGTGGACCCCCAGAATTCCCGGGGTTCAGAGCGGCCGTATGCTGCACGATGCCCTCGATCAGACGACCCTGTCGGCTGCGTAGCGAGCGCCCCAAAGCGCTGACGACACCTGCAGACACCGTCGACTCGAACCCAAGGGGGTTACCGACCGCCACGACGAGTTGCCCGACACGAAGCTGCTTAGAGGTCGCGAGGCGCGCGTACGGAAGTGCTGCCGCCTGCGCTCGGAGCACGGCGAGATCGGTAGCGGGATCGCGGCCAACCACGACCGCCGGAACACTGCGACCATCGACAAATGAGACGCGCGCTTCGTCGACACGCTGCACAACGTGCTCGTTGGTCAACACGTAGCCGTCCGGAGTCACGACGACGCCCGAACCCGCGCCACCGCCGCGCTCGCGCGGCGAGTCGCCGGGAGCCGGATCACCGCCAACGTAAATACTCACGACCGCCGGACCGACGAGCTCGACCGCGCCAACGACCGCCTTCGAATAGGCGTCGAGGGCGTCGTCGGATGCTGCGTCACTCAGCGAGCCATCAATAGGAGAAGTTTCTTCCAGCATTTGGCAGGGATGGGGACCCATCCCTGCAAACTCAAGAGGACGGATTCCTGCCAGAATCGGCCGCAGTAAGACCAACCCCGTGCCGTTTTCATGATCTCACTCGCCCAGACCGCAGTTCTGCTGGCCGCCGCCGTACTCGCGGTGTCGCTGTTCCGACTGCTGAACCTCAGCTCGATCCTCGGTTATGTGGCGGCGGGCCTCGTCATCGGACCCTGGGGCCTGCGCCTCATCCACGACATCGGCAACATCACGAAAATCGCAGAGTTCGGCGTGGTGCTGCTCCTCTTCATCATCGGTCTCGAACTGCAGCCGACACGCTTGTGGGTCATGCGGCGACTCGTTTTCGGACTCGGCGCCGCACAGGTTGCTCTGTGTACCGTGCTGCTGGGTGTGGCGGGCTACCTGCTGGGGCTGCAACCCGTGACGGCCGCCATCGTCGGCTTCGGTCTGTCGCTGTCCTCTACGCCCCTCGTCCTGCAAGTGCTCGCCGAGCGCGGTCAACTCAAGACCCAGCACGGCAGGTCCGCGTTCGGCATCCTGCTTTTTCAGGACCTCGCGGTATTGCCCGTACTCGCGATCCTGCCTCTCATCTCGCACACGGCCTCGACGACACAGACGGCCAACGGTGCGTTGTGGCCGATCCTGCTGAAGCTCGTCGCTGTCGTGGCGGTCGTCATCATTGGCGGCCGCCTATTATTACGGCCGGCGCTACGAGTCGTCGCGCGCGTCCGGGTCACCGAAGTATTTACCGCCGCGGCACTCCTCACCGTGATCGCGACAGCGTTGCTGGCAAACCTGGCGGGCCTGTCGATGTCACTCGGCGCCTTCCTGGCCGGCGTTCTGCTGGCCGACAGCGAGTTCCGCCACGAGCTCGAGGCTGACATCGAGCCGTTCAAGGGACTGCTGCTGGGCCTCTTCTTCATCGTCGTCGGAATGTCGGCCAACCTCGGACTGTTGACCTCGCAACCCCTGAGATTGCTCGGCATCACGGCCGGACTGATATTGATCAAGCTCCTGGCAGTCACGCTGCTCGGGCGTCTCACGAATCACAAGAGATCCTCGGCGTGGCGTCTCGGGTTCACGCTGCCCGCGGGAGGCGAGTTTGCGTTCGTGCTGTTCACACTCGCGACACGGCAGAAGATCCTGGACACCGAGACGGCTGATCTACTCATCCTTGCGGTGACTTTGTCGATGATGCTGGGGCCGCTGCTGTTGATGGCCCACGATATCGTCGAAAGCCGCTGGCTGGCCGACCCCGCCGTGCCATTCGACGCCATCGACGACCGCGAGACTCCAGTGATCATCGCTGGGTTCGGGCGCTTCGGGCAGATTGTGGCGCGTATCCTGCGGCTTCGACGGATTCCCTTCACCGCACTCGACAGCAATCAGACCCACGTCGATTTCGTTCGCAGATTCGGTAACCAGGTTTACTACGGAGATGCGTCGCGCCTCGATCTCCTACGCGCGGCGGGTGCCGAGACGGCGAAGATCTTCGTTCTCGCCATCGACGACGTGGACGCATCCATTCGTACCGCGCAATTGGTGCGCGCTCAATTTCCCAAGCTGAAGATATTCGCTCGGGCACGCAACCGGCAGCACACGTTCGCGCTCATGGACGCTGGAGTAACCCACATCATCCGCGAGACGTTGCTGTCGAGTCTCGACCTCGCCGCGTCGGTGCTGCAGGAGTTGGGAGAGACCCAGGCGTCGGCCCGTGGTGCCGTCCGCAGATTCCGGCAACACGACGAGGCGACGCTCGCGGCGCAGTACGCGGTGAAGGAAGACGAGACGAAGTTCCGCGCCACCACACAGGAATCCGCCCAGCAGTTGGAGAAGCTGTTCGAAACGGATGAAGTGAAGACGGAGTAACATCGCTGTGATCGGGGCCCTGCCCCTCTTCAACGGTTAGAGATCCTCGACGCATGGATGAGGCACGCCAGGTCCGCGATTTCTGGTTCGGCAAGCTGCCGATGACGGCGCAGACGCTCGACCAACGCCTCAAGCTCTGGTTCCCCGAAGACGAGTCGCCGGACGTACGGCAAAACCGTGACAAGGCCATTCGCGGACGCTTCGGAAGCCTCGTCGAACGCGCGATCCTGGGCGAGCTCGCGAGCTGGGCAGACAGCCCTCGACGTTGTCTGAGTCTCCTCATCCTGCTCGATCAATTTCCGCGCAACATCTATCGAGGCACCGCGCGCGCGTTCGCCGGTGACGATCAAGCGGTCGCTATCACGTTGTCCGGTATGGAATCGGCCGCTGACGGCGCGCTCGATATTGTCGAGCGCATCTTCTTTTACATGCCGCTCCAGCACTGCGAAGTCCGCGAGGTGCAGGAAGAATCGGTCGCGGCCTATCGGCGCCTGCTCACGGAGGCACCACAGGATCAGCGCGGTGCATTTGATGACGCGCTGAAAGCCGCCGAGGAGCATCGCATGATCATTGAGCGCTTCGGCCGCTTTCCGCATCGTAACCGCGCCCTCGAAAGGGTGAGCACGCGGGAGGAGGAAGCGTGGCTAGGCGCGGGCGGGGACCGAATGGGACAGTGAGTGCCGGACGGCCGAGTCGTGGTCGCGGATGCGCACAAACACCGACGAGCCTACTCGTGGATGAGCCGCTCGAGCCTGCGCAAGCGCCGCTGCAGATCGTGTTGCTCTTCGAGTAACTCCAACGCCAGCGCCGCGCCACTCGCATTCACACCGAGGTCGCGCATCAAACGCCCCACCGTACGCAGACGCGGTAAGGCCGTTGCGGGAAATTGCCACTGTTCCGGAGCGTAGCCGCGCGGGGAAACGACGCCCAGATCAGTGAGCTCCACCACGGCGGTCAGCTCGATGCGGCACACCCGGCAGATCTCCGTCGCCCCGATCCAATCGTGCTCGTCGAGCAAATGGGCCTGGAGCAGATCAGCGCCATCCGTCATGGACTTACCTCTCGAGATCAACGCGCGGATCGAACGCCAGGGTCCGGCGCATTTCCTCGTACGCCGCCTTGGCTTCTGGCGAGCTGGCCGGCGGCAGCACAACCTTGAGCTGCACATACTGGTCTCCCGGCTGCTGACCGGGCAGGCCACGTCCCCGCAGCCGCAGCTTCTGACCAGACTGCGCTCCGGCGGGAATGTTCATTTCAACCGTGCCCGCGAGCGTCGGAACCTTTACGGGACCTCCCAGCGCGGCCTCCCAGGGGGCGACCGGCAAAGTGAGTGTGACGTCGCGGCCTTCCAGCTGAAACAGCTTGTCGGGCCGGATATGCACTTCCAAATACAGGTCTCCGGCACGGCCACCGCCCGGACCAGGCTCGCCCTGCCCCGCAAGGCGTATTGGCTGGCCCTCGGTGACGCCGGCCGGGATGGTGACTCGTACGGTATGAGGCTCCACCTCCAACGTACCGTCCGACTTTACTTGCGGGCGCTTGAGCTCAAGCGTCCGCGTCGTCCCCGCAAACGCCTCTTGTAGATCGATCTCGATTCCGGCGTGGTGATCACGCCCGGCGCGACGACGGGTGCCGGCCTGCTGTGCGAAAGGACCGCTTCCGCCGCCGCCGAACAGCGAAGAGAAGAAGTCGCTATAGCCCTCTTCCTCGAAGACGTCTTCGGAGCCATATCCGGAGCCCTGCGGACTACCACCGCCGCTTCGCCGTCCGGCGCCCCCACGAGGGCCACCCCGGAATTCGAAGCCATCGGCCCAATTTGGCGGCGGCCGGAACTGCTCGCCCGACTTCCAATTGCTGCCCAGTTGATCGTAGGCCGCGCGTTTCTCGGGGTCCTTCAGGACCTCGTAGGCCTCCTGGACCTCCTTGAAACGGGCTTCGGCGTCCTTCTCCTTGCTGACGTCCGGATGGAACTTGCGCGCCAGACGCCGATAAGACTTCTTGACCTCATCCGCGGTGGCCGTGCGCGCCACGCCCAGAATCTTGTAGTAATCCCGGTATTCCATAGTCCTCGGTTCGTGCGCTTCGAGACGAGCGCGTGCCTGAAGAGCGCACGGTACGCGCGCTCGTAATTCCCCCGCAAGATGGGGGCGCTTTTACGACGGGCAAGTGCCTCGGAAGAGGGGCGTTGAAACTCGTGCTGCCGACCCCAGTTTCGGGGAAATACACTTGCAGACCTCGAGCAGCCTATGAACACCGCCGCCGCCGCTGCGAATCCTATTCTCGCCGCCTGTCCGCAATGTCATGCGGTCGTGCGCGTGCCTTCCGAGCGTTCGGACGAGCATCCGAAATGTCCTCGCTGCAAGGCGGAGCTACTGACGGGTAAACCGGTTGCGCTGGACAAGGCGAGCTTCGCGACTTACGTCGAACGCACGAGCCTTCCGGTGCTGGTGGATTTCTGGGCGCCCTGGTGCGGCCCGTGTCACATGATGGCCCCCGTGCTCGACCGAACGGCCGACGAGCGCGCCGCGACGTTGCAGGTCGGGAAAATCAACACCGATGAGCAACAGGAGCTCGCGGGTCGCTTCAATATCCGCAGCATTCCGACACTCATCCTCTTTCGCGACGGACGCGAGCTCGCGAGACAGTCGGGCGCGGTGGATGGTGGGGCGCTGACGCGCTGGCTCGACAGCGCGCTCGGACAATAGTTCAACTCGCCCAGAGCCGGAGCATGACGGCGATATGACACATGCGCCGACTCGGTGCGGGAACGACCTCCACAGGCCCAAGACGATGCAACTCAAACGTCGCGGGCCGTGAAAATGTGACCCAGTACGCGCTGCACGCGCTTATGGAGAGGGGCACGGATTTTGCACCACCGGGTCATCATGCTTGATACCGGTATCACGACTTCCGTAATGCGCTTATCCCGTCCTCCACCGCTGAGGAACCTGCGTGCGTTCTGCGTAGCTGCGAGACATCGCAGCTTCAAGTTCGCCGCCGACGAGCTGTTCCTGACACCTTCGGCGGTGAGTCACCAGATGCGGGAGCTGGAAGACTCATTGGGAGTCCGGTTGTTTGAGCGCAAGACACGCGCCCTCGCGCTGACGACCGCCGGTCATACGCTGCTGGATGAAGTCGAGCCGCTGCTGGAGGCGCTCGATCGCAGCCTGGCGCAGATTGCGCGTCGCAACGGCCGACAGACGCTGCGGGTGCTGCTACCGCCGTTTTTTGCCAGCGAGCTCTTCATTCCGCGGCTCACCAGCTTCTGTGCCGACCACCCCGAAATCGACATGCAGATCGACACCAGCGATCCGCGGCCGTCGATTCATCCCCCGACCGCGGACGTCTCGATTCTGCTCGCCGACGCGGAGCCCCAAGGACTCACGAGCTGCCGTCTCTTCTCACTCAATCTGACGGCCGTGTGCTCGAAGGAGCATGCGTCCACTGTCGCTCGTCTCGGCAGCGAGGTCTTCAAGCAGATGGCGCTCATCGTTCACAAGGCGCGACCGTTCGCTTGGACGAGTTGGGCCGAGGAAGTCGGTTTGGCGACACCGGAGCCGAAGAACGTGATCGAGCTCGATACGATGTCTGCCGTGGTACGCGCCGCGGAACGCGGGATCGGCGTGGCACTCGTGCCGTCCGTGCTTTGCGACGCGTGGTTCCGCTCGGGCGCGCTGGTGAGAATCTTTTCGGTCGAACTTGCGACGAACGACACATATTTCCTCGTGAGCAGGCCGAAAGACTCGGAAAAACCCGAGGTCAAAGCGATCACCCACTGGGCCCGCGCGCAATTCCGCAACCATCCGCAGAACTGATAGCTGTTATACGGCGGCGTAGCCGTCACGGCGCTTTTGTAACCCGTTCGTAACTTTGAGCTATCGGCTACGCTGATAGTAGTTATATAGACATGTTTTTCAGGCTTGCTGTTAGAGTGAACGCGTGAATTCAGCAACCCAAGTGAACCCGAATCATTCATCGGCTCAATTCTTTTCGTTTGTCGGGCGCTGTCAGGTTTTCTATTGTGTGATCACTCGCTGCGAGCATGCGGCGAGCGCCAACCGAATCTGACAGGAGTTCGCAACAATGTCTTCATACAGCCGTAACAGTCGGAAGCCGATCCAGGCACTGCAGCTTGCCTTAGCGGCCGCACTGCTGGCCGGCTCCGCCGCCCACGCCGCCGATGAGCCCCGCACCTTCGAGCTGACCGCGTTCAGCAACGGTACGGGCGGCTCGGCACTCGTGAGCGGTGACTATAACGGCGCGGTCCGCGCGCTCAGCACACACGTGAATGGTCTGAACACAGACAGCGTGAACACGAACCGTTGCGTCGCCTACGTGGTCACGCGCCAGGTTGAAGCGGCTCGCATCGCTTGCAACGAGGCCGTTCGCGATGCGCAACTGCAAATCGCGTCCCTGCCGATTTCGATGTCCTTCGAGCGCACGGACTATCGCGACTACCTCGCGCTGGCCTATTCGAATCGCGCGGTATTCAACTGGATGTCGAACGATACGGCCGCCGCGCAGTCTGACCTGAAGAAAGCCGCTGCCGCGGCCCCGAAGGCCGAGTTCGTGGCCCGCAATGTAACGGCCCTGCAGAGCCATAGCACCGTTGCACAGGTGTCGGTGGCTCCGAAGCGCTAAGAGCTGAAGGAGCGGGAGACGGGGCCAATCTTGACCCCCTCGAGAAAGGTCTCGTCTCTCGCCTCCCTCGTTGATGGTTTGTTTTGATGGTCTGTGCTGATGGTTTATTGGAGCGGGAGACGGGGTGGATCTTGACCCCCTCGAGAGAAGTCTCGTCTCCCGCCTTCATATGAAGTTTGATGGTTTACTGGAGCGGGGGAGGTTGCGCTACTTGACCCCCTCGAGGACGCGCGACGTCCCCCGTTTCCGGTGACCCCCTGACCGCCCGGCCAGGTAACTAAGCCTCCAACTCCTCCACCGTACGCGGCCAATCGTCTTTCAGCAGCCGCGACAGCGAGCGGTCCGCGAGAACCCGACCTTCGGTCTGGCAGCGCGGGCAATAGTTGGTTTCGTTTTCCGCGTAACGGATGCGCTGCACCGTCGTGCCGCAGACCGGGCAGGATTTGCCGAAGCGGCCGTGCACCGCCATTTCCGGCCTGAACGCGCTAACTTTTTCCGGGAATCCTTCCTGCGCCGCAGTGCGTAACCTTCCGGTCCACTCGGTCATCACCACACGTATGGCTTCATAGAGACGCTTTATCGCCTCCGGGGCTAGCTTTTGTGTCAGGGCGACGGGAGATAGGCCAGCGCGATGGAGGATCTCATCTGAATAAGCGTTCCCGATGCCGCTGAATGTCCGAGGGTCTGTCAGTGAGCGTTTGAGCGTGTGATTTTCCGCGCGCAGACGAGCACTGAACTGCTCGAGAGAGGCCTCGAGAACCTCCAGCCCGCCAGGATCGGCGGTGGCCAACTGCTGGCTGGATGAGAACACATGGAGCGAGGCACGCCGCTTCGCGCCAGCTTCGGTGAGAGTGAGTGTACCGGTGTCGAATGCAAAGTAAGCGAGCGCCGCCCGGCCCTTCTTCGCCGCCGCGGGCGCGATCCAATGGAGCCGGCCAGCAATCATCAGATGCACCACCAGCCAGTGATCGCCTTCGAAGCCAATGGCGATCCGCTTTCCCACCCGTCGAAACGCCACCACGCGACGCCCATAGAGCGCCGCTATCGGGGGATCGAACGTCCGCAGCAGGAAGGGATGCGTGATCCGGGTCGACTCGAGCCGGGCGCCCAGCAGACGCCGCTCGAGCGCTTCAATGTAGACAGTGATATCCGGCAGTTCCGGCATTGCTACGCGGCGGCAAGCGCCTGCGGATCAGGTTCGAAAGTGGGTTGAGTGAGCGTCATGTCAGTGATCGCGCCGTAGCCTTTCACCTGGTCCCGGATCTTCGCGGCGTCGCCGATGAGCACAATGGCGAGCGAATCCAGCGTTGGGAACGCTTCGTCGATGACCCGACGTGTGTCCTGCAACTCAACCTTACGCAACGCGGTGCCGTAGTTATCGATGTACTCCGGGCCCAACCCATAGAGCTCGATCTCTCCCAGTGCCGCCGCCCAATCCGCTGCCGTTTCGAAGTTGAGCGGATACTGGCCAAGCACGTAGGCGCGCGCCGATTCGAGCATCTCGGCGGTCACACCGTCTCTCTTCAGCCGATCGAGCGTCTGTAATGTCAGGTCGAGTGCCTTGCAGGTGTTCTCGGTCTCGGCGAATGAGTGGATAGCGAACTCGCCCGGCACAGTGCCGCGGGTGAATCCCGAGCGGGCGCCGTACGACAGCCCCGACTTGATGCGCAGCTCGGTGTTGATAATGGAAGTGAATCGGCCGCCGTAGAGCGTATTCACCAGATCGAGCGCGGCGCGTTGCGAATAGCGACGGTCGACGCCGACATTGCCGATCCAGAAATGTGTCTGCACGGAACCGGGCGAATCGATGAGCAGCACCCGTCGGCCGGGCACTCGTGCGGCGGGTGCGAGTTGCGGCGCACGCGTCGCGGCCTTCCTCCAATCACCAAAAAGCTTCGCCACCATGCGCCGCAGCCACGCCGAGTCGACATCGCCGGCGAAGACGAGCGTGAGACGGTCAGAGCCAAACTGCGCCGCGTAGTAATCGAGCACATCCTGCTGCGTGATATCGGCCAGCGACCGCTCGCTGCCAATCACCGGACGGCCATAAGGATGGTCGTCGAACAGAAAGGACCGGGCATAGAGACTCATGAGCTCGGAAGGATCGGCATCCTTGGCCGCCTTGATCATCTCGATGTGCCGCGCACTCAGGGTCTCGAGCTCTCCGGACTCGAAACGGGGACGCAGCAATGCATCGGCCAGAAGCTCGAGCATCAACTGTTGGTCGCGTGCCAGGAACTGGCCCCTGACACTGATCGATTCGGCGCTGGCGCCGGCACTGAAGCTGCCACCAACTCCTTCTACCGCGTCCGCGAAGGCAAACGCATCGCGCTCGCCAGCGCCCTTTTCCAGTAGCCCCGCCACCAATGAAGCCACTCCAGGCTTCATTGCCGGATCACCGAGAGCACCGCCGCGCAACACCGCGTTGAATGTAACCAACGGCACGTCCCGGCGGGGCACGATGACGAGCGTTATGCCATTGTCGAGCACGAAGCGCTCATGCGCCGGGACCTGCACGCCGCCGCCGGCTTTCGCCAACAGATTGCCCGACCCGCGAGGTGCCATCATCGAGGTCGCGGCGGCCATTTTCAGGAAGAAGCGGCCGATCATGCTTCGAGGTCCTCCAGCACAGCCTCTTCCGACGCCTCCTCTTCGGGCTCCGGCAGCAGAACGCCAACCGTGCGGCGGCGGCGGTCCAGAATTTCCCGCGCAACCGCATGAATGTCTTCGCGCGTGACTTTCTCGAACTGCTCCGGTGCATCGAACAGCTTCGCCCAGTCACCATGGAATATTTCGTATTCCCCGAGCAACTGCGCTTTACCGTCGATGGTGGCGAGTTTCTTCCAGAAACCGGCGGCGCTCAGATTCTTGGCACGCGACAGTTCGGCAGCCGTAACACCGTTGTCGGCGACAGCGGCGAGTTCCGCGTCGACCAGTTCGCGCACCTCGTCGGGATCAGACCCCTCGGGGAGTGTCAGGTACAACCACAACAGGCCAGGATCGAAACCCTCCTGCCAATGTCCGCCGACTTCGATGGCGACTCTCTTGTCCTCGACGAGTGAGCGGTGCAGACGCGAAGCGTCGCCATCCACAAGGATCGACAGCAGCAGATTCACCGCAGGTGCACGCGCGTCGGCCGCAGCGGGCGCCTTATACGCATACTGTAGAAGCGGGGTCTGCGCCTTGCGTCGGATGACGAGAACGCGCTCTTCCAACTGTTCCGGCTCGCGCGCGGAAACCGGACTCGGGGGCGCCTGCCGCGGAATGGGCTCGAAATACTTGCGAGCCAACTCAAACACACGCTCGGGCACGAGATCACCGGCCAACACCAGTGTCAGATTGTTGGGCGCGTAGTAAGTCTTGAAGAATTTCTGCAGATCCGACATCTGCCACGCCTGGATGTCGGCGGGCCAGCCGATTGTTGGAAACTGGTACGGGTGCGCGACGAACGCGGCGGCCTGTACCTGCTCGCCGAGAAAGCCGGGATTGTTGTCTTCCACGCGCAGGCGGCGCTCGGATGACACGACGCCGCGCTCGCTTTCGATCACCTTTGGCACGAATGCGAGATTCGCCACGCGATCGGACTCGAGATCGAACACGAGGTCCAACGCGCCGTGCGGAAACCAGTCCTGGTAGACGGTAACGTCGTCACTCGTGAATGCGTTATTGGCGCCGCCCTGCGCTTCCATGAGGCGGTCGAATTCGCCCGGCTGCCGGCGCGTCGTGCCGTTGAACATCATGTGCTCGAAGAAGTGCGCGAGCCCGGTGATGCCCGGTGCCTCGTTACGGCTGCCGGCTCGCACCCAGTTGTAGAGCGCCACGTTAGGGATGTCGTGGACCGGCCAGACGATCACTTTCATGCCGTTCGCGAGCGTAGCCTCACGCACCGTCCCACGGCCAGGCACAGCCGGAGCCGGCGCCTTGGCCGCACCGCCTAGTGAGCCTAAGCTCATGAAAAATGAGGCAAAACGGTTTTTCATGGAGAATCAATCTGGGTCCAGGATAGTGACAATGGGTATAGAGACTGCC
>JAQGOE010000368.1 GCA_028293725.1 Gammaproteobacteria bacterium
ACCGCCGATTTCGGCCAATGGCTGCTCGTTGCCTGAGGTCTAGGCTCGCGGGGTGAAGGTTAGCGCCACGGAATTCATGCAGTAGCGCAAGCCAGTCGGCTTCGGGCCGTCCTCGAACACGTGGCCGAGATGCGCGTCGCACAGAGCGCACGAGACCGCGGTACGCGACATGCCGTAACTCCGATCCACGATTTCGACGACGTTGTGCTTCGATTTCGGCTCCCAGAAGCTCGGCCAGCCGGTGCCGGACTCGAACTTCGTCTTCGAGTCGTAGACCGTGGTATCACAACAGATGCAATGATAGAGCCCATCCGCGTGTTGCTTCCAAAGGGCCCCGCTGAAGGCCCGCTCGGTGCCTGCCTGGCGAGTGACGACGAAGGAGTCCGCGGACAACTGTTGCCGCCACTGTGCGTCGCTCTTGTGGATCTTTGCCAGGCGCGCCACACCCTGGCTCTGTCCGGCGGCGGAGAAGTTTTCGATCATCACAAAAGGCGCCGACTGCGCCGCGATGTCAGCCGCCCAACTGCTACGGACGCCGATCACCCCGAGAAGGCCGAGCGACAGCGCGCTGTCGCGCAATACATCGCGACGCGTGAGACCGGCCCGCGCGGGACCCGCTGCTTTTTCGCCTGGGTTACTCATCGAGCATGCTCCTTAGCCAAAAGTGAACGAGAAAGCCTGTACGCCGGCATCCTGGAACTCGATGGTGAAGGTCCTATCCTCCACCGGACCCGTCTGCCGGATGAGCTGATAAAGGCGCTGGCCGCCAACAGCTCCCGCCCCCGTGGCATCGACATCGACTCCGTGAGCCACTCCCGGAGCCTTGCCATCGAGCAATACCCGGAAGCGCACCGGTTTACCGTCCGCCGTGGGCCCCAGCACGAGATGCAGATCCCGGGCGTGAAAGCGAAACACGATGCGACCCGGCACGCTGTCCAGGATCGCCCTTTCACCCTCTATCGTCCAGACACCGCCCAACCCCCATTGGTTCAACCGTGATAGGGACGGCGCCGCGTACGTGTTGGGGTGATCTTTGACGAGCACGCCCACATTGGCGAAATTCTCCGCTCGCGCGTAGCCAACGTAAGTCTCCGGCGACTTGACCTGCTGCTCGTCCGGGGCCGCCTCGACGCCCTGCCCGCGTGCAGTGACCAGATCGGCGGGTACGTTGGTGAAACCTGCCTGGTTGAGGAGAGTCTGAATCAGGCGCTCGGATTTATCGTAGTTGCCCTCGCCGAATTCGTGCGAGCGAATCTGGCCCTGGGCGTCGACGAAGTAGTCCGCCGGCCAGTAGTTATTGAAGAACGCGCCCCAGATGGCGTAGCTGTTATCTACAGCCACCGGGTACGTGATTCCGAGGTCCTTGACGGCGCGGCGGACGTTATCGACGTTCTTCTCGAACGCAAACTCAGGCGTGTGCACGCCAATCACGACAAGACCGTGATCCTTGTATTTACTTGCCCAGGCGCGCACGTACGGCAGTGTCCGCAGGCAATTGATGCAGGAGTAGGTCCAGAAATCGACCAACACGACTTTGCCACGCAGGCCCTCGGGTGTCAGCGGCGGCGAGTTCAGCCACGCGACCGCGCCGGTGAGAGGCGGCAGCTCCCCCTCGTTGGGGAGTGTCTGGCCACCGTGCGCGGACATCTGCATCGCGCCACCGCCGGCCATTGCACCTCCATTCATGGCACCGCCGTTCATAGCCCCGCCGTTCATCGCGCCACTACCGTTCATGGCCCCGCCATTCATCGCGCTTCCCGTCATGGCGCCACCGGTCATGGCTCCCCCACCCGTCATCGCTCCACCCGGACGTCCACGCGCTGGCCCCGCCTTCTCAACGAGCGCCTGCTCGATACGCGACGTACCCGCCAATGACACCCTGGTCAGAAGCCCGGTATCCAGTCCCAGCGCGATGGCGGCCACTGCGGCGAGTACGGCGACTCCCAACCCGCGTCTCACCCATTCACCGGCCCCTAACGAGCGCTTCAAAAATTGAAACACCCCCCCTCCAACCAGGAGTGCCAACGCGAGAGAGGTCGCGGCACCGGCCGCGTAGGCGAGTAACAACAGTGACGTGCCGGCGTTGGCTCCCTGTAGCGCGGCACCTGTCAGAATCAGGCCGAGAATCGGGCCCGCACAGGGCGCCCATAAAAAGCCGACGGCCACGCCGAGTACGGCGGAGCCGACAACAGAACCCCGCTCGCCATCCTGACCCGCGGATTGCGACAGGCGATTGCCCAAAGCAACCAACGGTTGTGTGAGATGGTCTGCCAGGCGGGGCCACAACAGCAGCAACCCGAAGATCCCGAGCAACACCATCGCGGCAATGCGTCCGTACTCGTTTGCCTGGACAACCCAGCCGCCACCAACCGCCGCGAGCGTCGCCACGAGCGCAAAAGTCAGCGCCATGCCGATGAGCATCGGCAAGATGCTGCTGATGAACGGCCTTCCGGCCCGGGCAAATACAAAGGGCAGCACCGGCAATACGCACGGACTTAGAATCGTCAGAATGCCGCCAACATAAGACAGAATCAGAAGCGTCATGCAATCCTCATCGCGGCGCGCCAATGCCTGCGGGCCATGCCCGCGGAAACTGGGCCCACTCCCATTAAGACCGCCACCCGGGCGCCATTATTGCAGGGGCGCTCCGTAATATCTTATCGTGGGCAGCGGGGAGGCACCCTATGAGTTTCGGCGCGTGTTCATTGCGGGTCTCACGGCACTGACGGCTATTGGCGGGATCACAACCATTGGGGCGTCCACCGCCCGAGCCGCCTCGGCCACCACTCTGCCCGGCGATCTGGCGTTTCCGGAGAGTCTCGCGGCGAGCTCGGACGGAACGCTCGCAGGTGGCGCACATCGATGGCATTGCATTCGGCGCCGATGGCAACCTGTATGCCAACACCTATGAGGGCAGTGTTGTACGACGTCAAGCACCCAACCCCGCCAAAACTTCCATTCCTGGTAGTACCCGTTCCGGTGCCGTTGGCCGTCAAGCCTTGAGGCCATGCCATGGGCGTCGGCCCCCTCCCCCGCGGCCCGGATTGTATATTGCCCTACCGGGTGGCAGCATCGTCCGATGCCTATAGTAAAAGTGACGAGTCCCTCCGGCCTCCGCGCTGAAATCAACGCGAACGGCTCATTGCGGCGCCTGGATTGCGAAGCCATCACGCTGTCGCTGTTTGTAGGTAACGAGGTCGAAGGCGGTCCCGCCAACCTGTACCTACGCAGTCACTCGGAAAAGCTCGAATGGACGCCCTTACTCGGCCCGCTCAGTCCGACCCGTTTTCACACGGACCCGACGAGTGGCGCCCTGGTCGGAACCGGCATGTGGCTGGGCATCAAATACGCCCTGACGCTCATCCTGGCGCAGAGCAAGCCCGTGTGGTTCTGGCACGTGCGCCTCGAGAACACGGGCTCGACAACGCAACAGGTCGACCTGACCTACGCGCAGGATGTAGCACTCGCATCCTATGGGGCAATACGCCTCAATGAATTTTACGTAGGCCAATATCTCGATCACACACCGCTGCAACACGCGAAGCATGGTGTGATGGTGGCCACGAGGCAGAATCAGGCTGCCGACGGCCGCTTTCCCTGGAGTTTGATTGGTTCCCTTCGCAGTGGCAGCTCGTACGCTACTGACGCGAAGCAGTTCCACGGACTTGCGACCCGGGCGGGCGAAGCGCCGGCTGGTCTCGTCAGTGAGCTTCCCGGACGACGTCTGCAACACGAGCATGCGATGGTCGTTATCCGTGATGCGCCGATCCGATTGGATCCGAAGAGCGCCGTCACCGGTGGCTTTTTCGGTTTGTATGTGCCGGACCACCCGGCCGCGACCGCAGAGTCGGATGCGGGTCGCGCCGAAGAGATTTCGAGTCTGCCGGAAGCGGCACCCGCCAACATCGAGTCACAGCCCGAGGGCGGCTCCGACAACGCAACACTGTTCAGCGCGGCGCCGCTGCTGGGGGCGCTCGACCTGGATGCCGATTCTCTGCGGAAGTACTTCGGCTCGCAGTGGCGTCACGAGGAGATAGACGACCGCGGCGAGCGCCTGTCCTTCTTCCACGGCGCCGACCGTCACGTCGTTCTGCGTTCGAAGGAATTGCGGGTCCTACGACCACATGGACACTTGCTCCGGACCGGCCGTCACATGACCCCGGACGAGACCGCATTGACCTCGACCGCCTGGATGAGCGGCGTATTTCACTCGATGGTCACCGAAGGACACGTCAGCATCAATCGCTTTCTGTCGACGGTGCATACCTACCTCGGGCTGTTCCGCTCGCATGGACAGCGAGTCTTTGTGGAGATCGGCGCCGGCTGGCAGTTACTCAACATACCGTCCGCGTTCGAAATGTCGCCGGATGCCTGCCGCTGGATCTATCGCCACGCCGGTGGAGTCATCCAGGTGCGCGCCGAGGCGCACAGCGAGCCGCACGAGCTGACACTGTCTGTGGAAGTCCTGTCGGGCCCGCCGACGCGCTTCCTGGTGTCACATCACATCGCTCTGAATGACGACGACGGCAGTGCCCCGGGCGCGGCCGTCTGGCGCCGTGACGGCGACAAGATCGTGCTCGTGCCCGCCCCCAACACAGAGCTGTCGCGCCGCTTCCCGGCCGGGAGCTTCGAAATCGCGCCGCTCGCGGGCACGACATTTCAACAGGTCGGCGGCGACGAGCTGCTCTTTCTGGACCAACACTCGCGCCAGCAGCCCTTTGTATGCATCGTGACGGCACCGGCGACCAGTGTCGGCCTGGCGATCCGCGGGCATCTCGTCCCGAGTGAGGCGCAGGTACCGTTGCTCGCCGACGCCGGCGTCGGTCTCATCCCGAAGTTGGGTATGACTGTCATGGGCTCGAGCCCCCTGGGCGAGCGCCTGACGAGTCTTGCCGATATTGCGCCCTGGTTTACGCAGAATGCCCTGGTGCACTACCTGTCGCCACGGGGACTGGAGCAATACTCGGGCGGTGGTTGGGGCACGCGTGACGTCTGCCAGGGGCCGGTGGAGTTGCTACTCGCGCAGGATCGCCCCGAGGCCATACGCGATCTGTTGTTGCGTGTCATGAAACAACAGAACCCCGACGGTGACTGGCCGCAGTGGTTCATGTTTTTCGAGCGCGAGCGCGGTATCCGACCCGGCGACTCCCATGGCGATATAGTGTTCTGGCCACTGGTGGTCCTGGCGCAGTACCTGCAGGCCTCGGGCGATAGTGCGATTCTCGACGAGCCAATACGCTTCTTCGACTCGCAGGGCCCGGAGGCCGGCGAACAGGCATCGGTCTGGCAACACGTACAGCGCGCATTCTCTCTGATAGAGAAGCGCCTCATCCCTGGCACCGCTCTGGCCGCGTACGGCCACGGGGACTGGAACGATTCGCTGCAGCCGGCCGACCCGGTTTTACGCGAGCACATGTGCAGCGCCTGGACCGTGACGCTGCACTTCCAGACTCTGGGCGCCCTGGCTCGCGCCCTGCGAGCGATCGGTCGGGCGGACGATGCCAAGCCGCTCGAGAATCAGGCCCAGGCGGTCCACAGGGACTTCCAGCGCCTGTTGCTCGTTGACGGTGTGCTGGCGGGCTATGCGATTTTCGAGGCAGGCGGCCACCTGCGCTACCTCCTCCATCCAAACGACAAGGTCACGGGGATCAAATACAGCTCGCTCGCGATGATCCACGCGATCATCGAGGACATGCTGACACCCGCGCAGGCGCGTGAGCACCTGTTGTTGATCGACAAATATGTGAGCGGTCCGGACGGGGTTCGACTGTTCGACCGCCCGATGCCCTATCACGGCGGCACCCAGCGTATTTTTCAACGCGCGGAGACCGCAACCTTTTTTGGCCGCGAAATCGGCCTCATGTACACGCACGCTCATCTTCGACATGCGCAAGCACTGGCGCACGTTGGCGAGGCGGATCGGTTCTTCCGGGCACTTTGTCAGGCGAATCCGATCGGCATCGGCTCGATCGTCCCCACCGCGACACTGCGTCAGGCTAACTGCTACTACTCCAGCTCCGATGCGGCATTCGACGATCGTTATCACGCGAGCGACGAGTACGGCCGGATCGCCCAGGGCACGATAGCCCTGGACGGCGGTTGGCGTGTTTACTCGAGCGGCGCGGGCATCGCGTTGAGCCTCATCGTACGGCGCTTCCTGGGCGTGAGCTGTGAGTCGGCCGCGCTGCGCGTCGACCCTGTCATCCCGCCCGCCCTCGACGGCCTGCGCGTCGAAACGACGCTGCGGGGACGCCCCGTCGAAGTGCGCTACCGGATCGGCAGCGCGGGTTGCGGCGTCGTGGAAGTCAGCCTGAACGATCGACCTCTCTCCTTCACCTTGGAGGCGAACCCGCATCGTCGCGGGGCCGCCCTGGTAGCCCTGCCGGCCGTGTTGGAGCAGCTGAAGACCGAGCAGAATGTCCTGACGATCCGTCTCGGTTAGTACTCATCGTGCCGCCGCCACCATTGATACGGTGGCGATTGCGGCCAGCCTTGCGGCGAATCCTCCCACTCCTCCTGGCGGCCGCGGGGTGTCAGGTCAAGCAAACTCCAAATCGTGCCCACCGTTTCCAGCCCGCGCGACGTGGTGAAGTAGGTACGAAAGATCTCATCACCGTCGCGTAGGAAGACACTCAGACCGTGTTGCTCGCCCGTCGGGGTCGTCAAACCAAAGTCCGCGTTGAAGGTGTTGGCCGCCGAGGAGACCCAGGGCACCGTCCATTGCATCCGTTTGCGGTAAGCCTCGAGATTCGCCAGCGGCGCCAGTGAGACCACTGCAAAGGACGCATCCCGCGCATTCAGATGGACGCGCGTGTACTGGCCGATGTTGTCGAGAAACATGGAGCAGCCCGGACAGCCGGCCTCGGGCCAACCCCTCACGCCTTCCGCGAACATGAAGTGGTACAGCAGCAGTTGCGGGCGTCCGTCGAACAGGTCGAGCAGGCGTACCTTACCGCCGGGCCCTTCAAAGACGTAATCCTTCTCCACCCGTGTCATGGGCAGGCGGCGCCGTTGCGCTGCCAGCGCATCCCGCTGGTGAGTGAGTTCCTTCTCTTGCGCGAATAGCGCCTCGTAGCTCGCGCGCCACTCGGACTCGGAAACGATCCTGGGAAGTGCTGTCTTGCCTGTCGACATGCTGGTTCTCCGTCTCATGCGGGCGGAATGGCCACCCGCGGCCTTGTCTCCAAGACGACCGGGAGCCGCCCCGTCCGACGATTCGCTGATGAATTTGTGAAAACTGTGGCCGGACGGGGGCTTACCATACTTCGGACCCGCCTCCGGGCGGGCGCCCTCGAAGCTTCGCACTTCAATCCATAGGTCGGAGCAGCCCTAATATGACGAAACACTGCGACGTTCTGATCGTTGGCGCCGGTCCCACCGGCCTCGTCCTGGCTCTGTGGCTGACCCGGCTCGGCGTACCCCTCAGGATCATCGACAAAACCGCGGAGGCCGGCACGACCTCGCGGGCCCTGGCCGTCCAGGCCCGGACCCTCGAGCTCTACCGCCAGCTGAATCTCACCGACGCCGTCCTGACCCTGGGTCACAAGGTCCCCGCCATCAACCTTTGGGTGAAAGGCGAGCAGAAGGCCCGCCTGCCTTTCGAGAACGTCGGCGCCGGACTTACCCCCTACCCGTTCCTCCACATCTTCCCCCAGGACCAACACGAGCGGCTCCTCCTGCAACGCCTGCAGGAGTTGGGCGTGTCGGTCGAGCGCGGCACCGAGCTCCTCGGGTACACGGAACAAGCGGATCGAGTGGTGGCCCGCCTGCGCGGGCCCGACGGCCAGGAAGAATCCTGTGAAGCAACTTACGTGGCGGGTTGCGACGGCGCCCGCTCGCTGGTGCGCGAGACCATGGGCACGGGCTTTCCGGGTGGAACCTACCGGCAGGTGTTCTACGTCGCCGATGTCGAAGTCAAAGGCGCGGTCGCGAACGGTGAGCTGCATGTCGATCTAGATGAAGCTGACTTTCTCGCGGTGTTTCCCCTGGCCGGCGAGGGCCGCGCGCGACTCATCGGGACGGTGCGCGACCAGAGAGCAGACAACGCCGAATCGCTTCGATTTGAGGACGTCAGCGGCAGGGCGATCGAGCACATGAAGGTGCAGGTTGAGAAGGTCAATTGGTTCTCGACTTACCGGGTTCATCACCGGGTGACCGATCACTTCCGCAAGGGTCGTGCCTTCGTGTTAGGCGACGCGGCCCACATTCACAGCCCCGCCGGCGGCCAGGGCATGAATACGGGGATCGGCGACGCCGTCAACCTGGCCTGGAAGCTCCAGTCCGTTCTGCAGGGGCATGCACCCGACGCGCTGCTCGACAGTTATGAAACCGAGCGCATCAAGTTCGCGCGCCGGCTGGTGGCAACCACCGACAAGGTATTCACGTTCGCGACGGCCGACGGACGGCTGGCCGATGTGATTCGAACCCGAATCGCGCCCGTGGTGATGCCGCGCCTGATAGGTTTCGAATTCGCGCGCGAGTACCTGTTCCGTACGGTTTCCCAGATCATGCTCAACTACCGTGACGGCCCGCTCAGCGCGGGAACGGCGGGACAGGTCCATGGCGGCGACCGGCTGCCCTGGGCAGGTGACGGTAAGGATGATAACTTCGCTCCGCTGGCGGATGCGGTCTGGCAGATCCATGTCTATGGCTCGGTAAAACCGGAGCTCACAACCTGGTGCACCGCGCATAATCTTCCCCTGCATCGTTTCGACTGGAGCTCCGGGCATGAGGCAGCTGGTTTTGCTCGCGATGCGGTGTATCTCATTCGACCTGACACCTATGTCGCGCTCGCGGATGCGACCGGGACGGCTGACGCGGTCGAGAGCTATTTCACACAACACAACATCCGGCCCTGACTGCCGTTACGCGGCCGCTTTCCTGGCTGGTGCCCTTGCACTGATGCCTCTCACGGCGTCGGCGGCGAACTGCACCCGCAAAGGCGTGGAATTGCAGGTTCTCGGCTCCGGGGGCCCCGAGTTGGAGGATAAACGCGCCTCCACGAGTTACCTCGTATGGCAAGACGGTCGGCCGCGTATTGTCGTCGACAGCGGCGGCGGGAGCGCACTGCAGTTTGGGCGCGCCGGCGCCCACGTGTCGCAACTCGATGCCATTTTCTTCACGCACCTCCACGTCGATCACACGGCGGACTTCGCTGCACTCATTAAGTCATCCTACTTCGAGGACCGTAACCGGCCGCTGCCGGTGTACGGTCCGATCGGTAACGACTACTTCCCCACGACGACCGAATTCGTCGCCGACCTGTTCGATCGCAAGCACGGCGCGTACCGGTATCTCGCCGACCTCGTTTCCGGTGGCGAAGGCGGCTACCAGCTCGTGGCTCACGATGTCACTTTGCAAGAACATGAGGTACGCGTCATCTATCGGTCGCCCCCGCTGGGGATTCCCTCGCTGGCCCCCGCTGGGGGTTCCCTCGCTGGCCGCTCGGTCGCCGCTCGGTCGCCCGACACTGTTGTGTCGGCCACCAAGGTTATCCATGGCGGGGTCCCGGCCCTCGCATTGCGTGTCGAGCTGGGTGGTAAGGTTATAGTCTTCTCCGGCGATACCAACGGCGACAACGGCAACCTCGAGCTCCTGGCGAAAGACGCCGACGTGTTTGTTGCCCACAATGCGATACCGGAGGGAGAAACCGGCGCGGCCAGGGCGCTTCACATGCCGCCGTCCGTGATCGGACGGATCGCTGCAACCGCGAAAGTGAAGTCGCTGGTGCTTTCCCACCGCATGTTGCGTTCACTCGGGCACGAGTCGCAGACCCGGGCGACGATCGCGACACTCTACCCGGGGCCTGTCGCCTTCGCCGACGATCTCGACTGCTTTCGCTAACAAGATGCCCGGCGCGCCTCAGCGCCCGACATTGCCCCGTTCAAGTCCCCGCGACCGCCTAGCTTACCCAGCGGGAACTATGTTTGCTTACAGTTCCGGGTATGACGCCTCTCGTCCGACCAGGCCTGCTACTCGTGCCGGCGTTGCTGGGAACGATGCTATTCGGGTGCACCCTCGGACCGAACTTCAAACGTCCGCCGGACCCCTCCTCGGCCTATGCTCCGCCTCCCCCGACGATGGGTGACCAGCACGCGCTTTACGGAGGTGAGGCGGCCGCCGACTGGTATTCCTTATTCAAGTCGGATGCTGTCAATCGCCTCGTGCAGGACGCCCTCGCCGCGAACCCGGATCTCGAGGCCGCACGCTATAACCTGCGCGCCGCCCAATACGAATTGCAGGCGGTCGCGGGCTCCGCGCTTCCACATATCGAGGTCGATGGCAAAGTCCAGCGAGGCCACGTGAATGGCAGCCTGCTCTACGAACCCAGCGGGAAATTGCAGATCACGGCCAACCAGTTTTCGGTAGGCCCATCGCTCGCCTACGACCTCGATCCCTTCGGTCGCCTGCGACGGACGATCGAAGCGCAAGCCGCGCAGACCTCGAGCGTTGGTCGTCAGGCACTCAACGTTTACGTCACGCTGATAGACCAGGTTGTCGTCACCGCCTTCAGTTACGCCTCAGCCGTCGAGCAGCTGGATGTGACACGCAAGCTCGTCGATGATCTGCAGGCGCAATACGATCTCACTCACCTGTTGGAGGATTCCGGCAAGATCGTTCGCAGCGAGACGTTGCAGGCACAGACCCAGCTGGAGAGCACCCGGGCAAGTTTGCCGGCGCTCGAGAAACAGCGCGACATCTATCGAAACGCCCTGCTGCGGCTCACAGGGAAGGTCCCGCAAGATGATACGGTGCCGATGCTCTCCCTCAGGGACTTCGCACTCCCGGCACAGATTCCTGTCTCGCTGCCGTCGAATCTGGTGCGGCAGCGGCCCGACATTCTGGAGGCGGAAGACCTGTTGCATCAGGCGAGCGCCTCGGTGGGTGTCGCCGAAGCGGCGCGCTTGCCCTCGCTGAATCTTTCGGCGCAGTTCGCGCAACAGTCGATCATGACCAGCGATCTTTTCACGAAATCCGGGCAGATCTGGTCCGCCGGCCTCAATGTGACAGCGCCGATATTTGAAGGCGGTACGCTTCGCGCCCGGGAAAAGGAGGCTAGAGAGCGCTTCCTCGCAGCGCAGGCCCAATATCGAAGCGCGGTCATCAATGCGTTCGCCGAAGTAGCGAACGCGCTCCAAGCGATCCAACACGATGCCGACGACTATACCGCCCACACTACCGCTCTGAGCGCCGCGCGCGCGAATCGCGACCTGGCGCGAACCCAGTTCGAGCGTGGCAGAGTCAATGAGCTCGTGGTTCTGACTGCGGAACAGCAGTATCAGAGCGCGGCCCTGAGCCAGGTGCAGTCGGACGCACAGCGCTTCGCCGATACCGCGGAGCTGTTCCGAGCGTTAGGCGGTGGATGGTGGAATGGCGCGCCGGATCCCACCGCGCTGCCCGAAGGAAAATCCGACTCGCCGGAGACACGACATGAGTAGGATGACAGCGCCAGAGGCGAGCAGTCGGGGCAGGAAGGCTCCCGACAGGATTCCAAACAGGGCTCCTCCAAGGGCGATACCCCCAAACAGAACGACGGCAAATCTGGCGATCACAACAAGAAATCCTACAAATTTCTTTTTATCTTCGGCGCGGTCGTGCTCGTCATCGGCATCGCCGTTCTCATCTACCACCTCACGGTGGGCCGCTACCACGTCAAAACCAAGGACGCCTACGTCAACGGCAACCTGATCCGCCTCGCTCCGCAAGTTAGCGGCACCGTCACCGAGATTACGACGGATCAGACACAACCCGTCACTCGTGGGCAACTCCTGGTGCGACTGGATCCACACGACACCGACGTTTCGCTCGCGCAAGCCAAGGCGAATCTGGCGCAGACAGTTCGCGATGTCGCCCAGCTGTTCGCACAAGAGAAGCGCGACGAAGCGGCCGTGAGCGCCCAGGAGGCGCAGCTCACTCTTGCCAACCAGAACCTCAACCGCGATCAGGGTTTGATCAAAGCGCACGGTGTGTCGCAGGAGGATCTCGAGCGTGACCAGGAAAACTCGCACAACGCCGAAGCCGGCGTGAGGCAGGCACGTGCCAACCTCTTGGCGACACAAGCGGCCATTCAGGGAACAGAGCCGGAGACTCACCCACGCGTGATGCAGGCGGAAGCCAACCTCCGCTCAGCGTGGCTGGCTAGCAATCGGACGCGGATCCTCGCGCCGGTGTCGGGATACGTAGTCCGTCGCTCCGTGCAACTCGGCCAACAGGTCAATCCCGCCACGGAAATGCTCGCCATCGTGCCACTGGGCAGTGTCTGGATCGACGCGAACTTCAAGGAAACCGAGTTGGAGAAAGTGCGTATCGGGCAATCGGTGGAAGTCCGCACTGACGTATACGGCTCAAACTTCACATACCACGGCCGGGTCCTTGGTCTGACGGCCGGCACGGGCGCAGCGCTGGCGGTACTACCCGCGGAAAACGCTACCGGCAACTGGATCAAGATCGTTCAACGTCTGCCCGTGCGCATCGGCCTCGACCCCAATGAGCTTCACAACCATCCGTTATTTCTGGGTCTTTCGACGTCGATAAACGTCGACGTCCACGACCTGAACGGCGCCTCTATCTCACAACAGCCTGTATGGGCCGCGGGGATGCAGACTGACGTTTACACCACCCAGGATGATGGCGTTGATACGGAGATGCGGAGGATACTGGAAGATAACCTTGGGCGAGCGCCAAAGGTGGCCTCTGCGCCAGCACCTGCCCCTGCGTCCGCGCCCGCGGCAACGCCCCCCGCCCCTCCAACCGCCAAGGCCACCCCGTGAGTGCGACCGCCGCGGACGCCACGGGCGGCGGCGGCCAAGGCATCCACCCCTGGGTCATCGCTCCCGTGGTGGCAGTCGCCGCCTTCATGGAGATCCTCGACATCTCCGTTGCCAACGTCGCTCTCCCCCACATCGCCGGCGACCTGTCAGCGAGTCAGGACGAGTCCACGTGGACTCTGACCAGTTACCTCGTCACCAACGCGATGGTGATGCCCATCTCGGGCTGGCTCGCCGCCCGTTTCGGCCGCAAGCGATTCTTTCTGACCTGCATCGCCGGCTTCACCATCACTTCCTTACTCTGCGGGCTCGCTCCAAGCCTCGCCGTACTCGTCGTCCTGCGTGCCTTTCAGGGCGCGGCAGGCGGCGGCCTCCAGCCCACCGGACAAGCCATACTCAACGACGCCTTTCCTCCAGAAAAACGCAGCATGGCGACCGCCGTCTACGGCATCGCCGCCGTGGTCGCGCCCGCCATCGGGCCATCCATCGGCGGTTGGATTACCGACAACTACGAATGGCGTTGGGTATTTCTCATCAACGTGCCGGTGGGCGCCGCGCTCATTTTCCTGATCGGTTTCCTGGTTCACACACCCAACGAAGGCGCCGACGCCAAGGCGGCGAAGACCAAAGTGGACGGCATGGGCTTCATGTTCGTAGCGCTCAGCCTGGGTTGCCTGCAGATCGTGCTCGACAGAGGGCAGGAGGATGACTGGTTTGGCGACCCGATGATCACGACCCTGAGCATCACCTCGGCGATCTCCTTCGTGCTGCTCGTCTGGTGGGAGCTGCGGCAGAAAAATCCGATGGTGGACCTGCGCCTTCTGGGGAGACCTGACTTCGCGGTGTCTTTCGTGCTGATGTTGATGTTCGGTTTCATGATCCTGGGGAGCACCTACCTGGTGCCGGCATACGCCCAGGCACTCATGGGCTATCGCGCCACCGAGGCCGGCGAGATCATCGCCCCCGGCGGCCTGCTGCTCATTCTGCTGTTTCCGATCATCGGCAGACTCATCGACACGGTCGATCTTCGAGTGATTGTCGGGCTCGGAGTGCTGGCCTGCTCAGGCGCACTATGGTGGATGACGAATTTCTATCTGCAGATATCGTTCAACACACTGGTGCTGGGGCGGGTCATGCAGGCAGTGGGATTAGCCCTGCTGTTCCTCCCCATCAACGCGCTGGCATTTCGTGATGTACCCAAGGACCGCAGCAACTACGCCTCGGCATTGATCAATCTGGCACGCAACTTCGGCGGCAGCATCGGAATATCGCTCGCCTCGACCCTCGTCACGCGCCGCGAGCAATTCCACCAGAATCACCTGGTCGAGCATCTTCAGCCGTTGAATCCCGCCTACTCTGAATACGCCAGCCAGGCGGGTCAACTAACGCAGATAACACCCGGCGGCATGGCTTCGCTGGCGCAAAGCTACCACGTAGCTACAACCCAGGCGATGCTACTGAGTTACCTCGACGCCTTCAAAGCGTTCGCGGTGATTTTCCTGTTCGTGCTGCCGCTGTTGTTCTTCCTAAAGCCGGGATCGGCCCGGCTCGAGCCCAGGTCCTAACGGCCGCCGAGGTTCGTCGGGGCCGTGAGACCGAGTTAGCTTACTTGTCGCGGTTTTCGGCGGCGGTGGCGAGCTTGGTCGCCTTGTCAGTGCCAGCCTTGTCAGTGCCAGCCTTGTCCGCGGCAACCTTGGCGCCATGCGCGGCCTTTTCCCCCTGCGCAGGCTTTTCCGCCTGCGCGAGTTTCTCCCCAAGCGCCGCCCTGTCCTCATGAACCGGGATATGGTCCGGTTCGTCTTCCGGCTCACTCGCCGCCGCACCGATCTTCACCTTGCCGTCGGGAAGTGGCACAGCTATAGGCGCGACCACCACTTTCGCGATGCCCTGACGCGGCGTGATGCCAATCTTCGCCGCGGTGGCCGGCGACAGATCCACCAACCGACCGTCCACGTAAGGCCCGCGATCCTCGATGGTGACAATCGCGGTTTTGCCCGTTTCCACGTTGGTGACCTTCGCCGTCGTACCCAAAGGCAGCGTGCGGCTGGCCGCGTTGTCGCCCTCGGGATCCATGGGCATGCCATCAGCCATCGGCCTCCCTGAAAACTGTTTCGCGTAGAAGGAAGCCTTGCCAACCCGCTTGCGGGCGGAGGTGTCGGGTAGCGGAGCCGGTGTTGTCGATTTGGGCTGTTGTGGTGCACCGCTCTGCACTACAGGTGGTACACCTTCGCTATCCTTCCGAACGCTGCTGTCCGCTGCCCAGCCCAAGGGCATCACGCTGCACCATAACATTAATAAAGAAGTGCAACACATTGTTTTTAAGTACGTTTTCAATAGACGTCCCGCATAAGAACCTTGTGTCCGCTGTAATACAAACCCCCCAGCCGGCGGTTAGGTTCCGCCTCGTGCTCCGAGGGGTGGTGGGCGCGCCTGAAGAATCGTCAACACAGCGCAATAACAGGTGCCCGCCCAAGGTCCAGGCACTTAACATGCGTGCCCTCGCGGGCTAGGCGTAATAGAGCAACAAATGGCGACTGACACTCTCCCTGCCGAGCAACGGCCCGAGGTTCCCTGGTACCGCCGGCGATGGGTCATCGTCGTCGCGATCCTGATCATCGGGCTTTTCCTACTTCACTATTTCACCAGGAAGCCGCCGGAGCCGGCGGGGGGCCGCAATCAGCCGGGCAACGCCACCATCACGGTCGGGCAATCCCGAACCGGCGACATCGGCATCTATGTAAATGCGCTCGGCACGGTGACACCGACCTACACCGTCACGGTCTACAGCCAAGTCACCGGGCGGGTCATGGACGTGCACTACAAGGAGGGCCAGATGGTGCGCAAGGGCGAGCCCCTCATCGACATCGACCCACGTCCCTCCGAGGCAACACTGCGACAGGCTGAAGGCAGCCTGCAGCACGACCAGGGGCTACTGGCGCAGGCGAAAATGGATCTGCAACGTTACAAGGAGGCGTACGCCAAAAACGCTATTGCCAGGCAACAACTCGACGACCAGGAACAGATCGTCGTGCAGTACGCGGGCACGGTAAAAGCGGATGAAGGCACCGTTGCGTACGACCGGGTGCAACTCGAGTACTGTCACATCGTCTCACCGATCGCGGGCCGGGTGGGCCTGCGGCTCGTGGATCCAGGCAACACGGTGTTCGCCGGAAGCAGCTCGACACTCATCGTGATCACTCAACTACAACCCATCACCGTGGTGTTCAACGTATCGGAAGACGACCTGCCACGCGTGCAGGAGCAGTTAAACGGGAACAATAAGTTGTCGGTGGACATCTTCGACCGCGCCAACGAGCACCACCTCGAGGCCGGCACACTCACGTCGCTCGACAACCAGGTAGACACGACTACCGGCACCGTGCGCTTCAGAGCGGAGTTTGCCAACAAGGACTTCGCGCTGTTTCCCAACCAGTTCGTCAACGCGCGCCTTCTCGTCCAGATGCTGAAAGGCGTGACCCTGGTCCCTACGCCAGCGATCCAGCACAACGGCACGACTGACTTCGTCTACGTTGCGAGATCCGACAACACGGTGGCGGTACAGAACGTAACCTCGATGACCACCAACGAGCAGGACACGGCCGTGAAGGGCCTGGACCCGAACGTCGAAATCGCGACCGGCGGCTTTGACCGGTTGGAGAACGGCGTGAAAGTCACCGTGCGGACGCCAGGCCAGGGTAAAGGGCAAGGCAAGCAACAACAATGAGTCCCTCGGGCCCATTTATCGTCCGACCCGTGGCAACGGCGCTGCTCATGGTGGCGCTGTTTCTCGCTGGCGCGGTCGCCTACTTTCAACTGCCGGTGTCCGCCCTTCCCGAAGTGGACTATCCGACCATCCAGGTGCTGACCTTCTACCCGGGAGCGAGCCCCAGTGTCGTCGCAACTTCAGTCACAGCGCCCTTGGAGCGGCAATTCGGACAAGTGGCGGGGCTGAGTCAGATGACCTCCACGAGCGCCGGCGGCGTCTCCGCGATCGTGATGGAATTCCAGTTGAGCCTCAGCATCGACGTCGCCGAGCAGGAAGTGCAGGCGGCGATCAACGCCTCGCAAAGCTACCTGCCCGCCAACCTTCCGACTCCGCCGATCTACAGCAAGTCCAACCCGGCGGACGCGCCGGTGTTGACGCTGGCACTGACCTCGAACGAAATGCCCCTGTCACAGGTCGAGGACCTCGCTGACACACGTCTCGCGCCGAAGATTTCGCAAATCACGGGAGTCGGCCTGGTCAGCATCTCCGGTGGCCAGAAGCCCGCCGTGCGCATCCAGGCCAATCCGACCGCACTGGCCTCCTATGGGATCAATCTCGAGGACGTACGCAACGCCCTGGCGGGTAACAGCCTCAATTCCGCCAAAGGGAATTTCGACGGCCCGGCCCAGGACTACACGATCAATGCCAACGACCAGCTCCTGACGAGCGCCGCATACAAGTCGGTCGTGGTCGCCTACCGGCAGGGCGCGCCGATCATGTTGAGCGACGTGGCCCACGTCGTCGACGGCGTTGAGAACGAGAGACTCGCCGCGTGGCAGAACACTACTCCCGCCGTGATATTGAACATCCAGCGCCAGCCGGGTGCCAATACGATTTCGGTCGTCGACAGTATTCAAAAGCTGCTGCCGCAGCTCGAATCGACCCTCCCCCGCGCGATCCACGTGCAGGTGGTGACGGATCGAACCACTTCCATCCGCGCTTCCGTCCGTGACGTGGAGTTCGAGCTGCTCCTGGCGGTCGCGCTGGTCGTGATGGTGATCTTCCTCTTCCTGCGCAGCCTCGCGGCGACCATCATTCCAAGCATCGCGGTGCCGCTGTCTCTGATCGGTACATTCGGCGTTATGTACCTGGCAGGATTCAGCCTCAACAACCTCGCGATGATGGCACTCACAATCTCCACCGGATTCGTGGTGGACGATGCCATCGTCATGATCGAAAACATCTCGCGCTACATCGAAGAGGGAGAGAAGCCGCTCCAAGCAGCGCTCAAGGGAGCCGAGCAAGTCGGCTTCACCATCCTCTCCCTGACCGTGTCCCTCATCGCGGTGCTCATCCCGCTGCTCTTCATGGGCGACATCGCGGGACGACTCTTCCGACAATTCGCGGTGACACTCGCCGTCACGATCGTGATCTCAGCGCTCGTCTCCCTGACGCTCACTCCTATGATGGCTTCGCGGCTGCTGCGTTTCACGCCCGAGGAGAAGCAAGGCCGGTTCTATCACGCCTCCGGGCGAATCCTGCAGAAGGTCATCGACTTCTACGGCCGCACCCTGAAAGTCGTGCTTCGTTACCAGACGATCACGCTGTTCGTAGCCGTGGGCACCCTGATCCTGACAGCCCTCCTCTACCTGACCATTCCGAAAGGCTTCTTCCCGACCCAGGATACCGGGATCATCCAGGGAATCTCGCAGGCGGCCGGCTCGACGTCGTTTACCCAGATGACGCAGCTCCAACAGGAATTGGCCAAGGTGCTACTGGCCGACCCCGCCGTCGAGAGTCTTTCCTCGTTCATCGGCGCGGACGGTACCAACACCACACTCAACAGTGGCCGCATCCAGATCAATCTCAAGCCGGCTGCGGACCGTGGCCTGTCCGCCACGGAGGTGATCCGCCGACTCAACCCGAAACTCGATCAGGTCGCGGGCATCAAGTTATACATGCAACCGGTGCAGGACCTCAGCGTCGAAGATCGCGTCAGCCGCACCCAGTATCAATACACACTCGAGGACCCCAGTCCTGACGAGCTCAACTCCGTGGTGCACGACCTTCTGCCGAAACTGCAAGCTCTTCCCGAACTCGCCGACGTCGTCACGGACCAGCAGCTCGACGGTATAGCAACAGCCCTGACCATCGACAGGGCAACCGCGTCGCGCTTTGGCATCACGCCGGCAACGATAGACAACACTTTGTACGATGCCTTCGGACAGAGGCAGATCAATACTCTCTACACCCAGGTCAACCAGTATCACGTGATACTGGAGGCCGACCCGAGATTCCAGCGCAATCCGGGCAATCTGCATGACCTGTACATCCAGGCCTCCCTCAGCGGGACGCCAACCGCGGTCGCCTCGAACACGGCAGGCTCATCCTCGGGAGCCGGCTCTGGAGGAGCCGCCGCCTCGGGCAACGCCCTTCTGACACCCACTTCGAGCAGCAGCGGCTCGTCACTGAGCTCCAACTCGTCTGGTGTGCTGAATCTCGCCAGCAGCACTACCAACTCAATCTCGGGCACCAACTCGACCTCCGCGCTCTCTTCGGCCTCGATTGGCGCCGGCAGCGCCCGGGTATTGTCGGGATCGGCCGGGGTATCGGCGGCGTCGCAAAACGCCAGTGCGTCGAATTCACGTACCGCGGCCTCGGGCGGCAGCGGAAGCTCGAGTAGCGGCGCTACTGGCGGGTCGACCCCAGTGCCGTTCAGCACCTTCGTACACATGCAGACGCAGAGCGAGCCCCTGTCCATCGGACATCAGGGCCAATTCCCGGTCGTCACACTCTCCTTCAACCTCGGAGCCGGCTACTCACTCGGCCAGGCCCTCGACGCCATCAACGAGGTCATCGCCAAGGAGAAGATGCCGGCCAGCGTGATCGCCGACTACCAGGGTACCGCGGCCGCCTACCAGAGCTCGCAATCGAACGAGGGGCTCCTGATCCTGGCGGCACTCATTACGGTGTACATCGTTCTCGGAGTACTCTACGAGAGCTTCATACATCCGGTCACGATCCTCTCCACACTGCCGTCGGCGGGCGTCGGCGCACTGCTCGCGCTGCGTCTGTTTGGACTCGACCTCGATATCGTCGGGATCATCGGCATCATTCTGCTGATCGGTATCGTGCAGAAGAACGGCATCATGATGGTCGACTTCGCGCTCGAGCTCGAGCGCAAAGAGCACAAGGAGACCACCGAAGCCATCTACCAGGCGGCCCTGCTTCGACTGCGCCCCATCCTGATGACGACAATGGCGGCCCTGCTGAGCGGCATTCCGCTCGCATTCGGGTCTGGAATCGGCTCGGAGCTGCGCAAGCCGTTGGGCGTAGCCATGGTCGGCGGACTGCTGTTCAGCCAGGTCCTGACGCTGTACACGACTCCGGTCATCTATATTTTCTTCGATAAGTTGGCGGCGAGATTCTCGCGTCGGCGCCGCGAAGAGGCCGGCGACGCGCAGGCGCGAGGCGGGGTTGCATGAACCCGTCTAGAGTTTTCATCGGCCGCCCTGTAGCGACGACCCTGCTGACGATCGCGGTCGCGCTGGTGGGCATCGCTGCCTTCGCCGTTTTGCCCGTCTCACCGTTGCCCCAGGTGGACTTTCCAACCATCACGGTGGCCGCCTCGTTACCCGGCGGAAGTCCGGACATCATGGCGTCCGCAATCGCCACGCCGTTGGAGAGACAGTTCGGACACATCGCCGGCATCACGGAGATGACCTCTTCCAGCACGCTGGGCACCACCAGCATCACCCTGCAATTCGATCTCAGCCGGGACATCAACGGCGCGGCACGCGACGTGGAAGCCGGAATCAACGCGGCCCGCAGTTACCTGCCAGCCAACCTCCCCGCCAATCCGACCTATCGGAAAGTCAATCCGGCTGACTCCCCTATCATGGTGCTCGGACTGCAGTCCAACGTGTACGGCGTGCCGACGCTATACGACGAGGCTTCGTCCGTCATTGCCCAGCGCGTCTCACAGATCACCGGGGTGGGACAGGTCAACGTGGTGGGTGCATCCTATCCGGCCGTGCGCGTGGAGTTGAATCCCACCAGGCTGACTCACTACGGAATCAGTCTTCCGTCGGTGGCGAGCGCCATCTCGGGCCAGAATTCGAATATCGCCCAGGGCCAACTCGCCAATGGCAACTCGACCTCGGACATCATTGTCAACAGCCAGATCTCCAAGGCAGCCGACTACAAGCCCCTGGTGATCGGGTACTCCAACGGTGCGGTGATCCACCTCGCCGACGTGGCCGACGTCGTCGACTCGCAACAGAACGTGCGCCAGGCCGGCTTCCTCAATGGCCGGCCCTCGGTAAACCTGATCATCTTCCGCCAGCCGGGTGCCAACATCATCCAGACAGTGGAAGCCATCAAGGCAGCGATCCCGTCGCTCCAGGCCTCGATCCCGCAGGGCATGCATTTCATCACCGTGCTGGATCGAACGCTCACGATCCGTGCATCCGTGAGCGATATCGAGCGAACCCTGGTCATTTCGGTACTGCTGGTCGTGGCCGTGGTGTTCGTCTTTCTGCGCAACGTGTACGCGACATTCATTCCGGCCGTCGCGGTCCCCGTTTCACTCATCGGCACGTGCGCGATCATGTATCTGTGCGACTTTTCACTCGACAATCTCTCCCTGATGGCGCTCGCCATCGCGAGCGGTTTCGTGGTGGACGACGCCATTGTGGTGATGGAAAACATCACCCGCCACCTCGAAGAGGGTATGAGTCCCGTACAGGCCGCTCTGAAAGGCGCCGCAGAGATCGGCTTCACGGTCCTGTCCATCAGCATCTCGCTCATTGCCGTCTTCATCCCGATTCTGCTGATGGGCGGCATCATCGGGCGGCTGTTCCGCGAGTTCGCATTGACACTCTCGAGCGCTATCCTCGTCTCGATGGTCGTGTCGCTCACGACGACGCCGACGATGTGCGCACGCATACTGCGCTCTGAAAAGGAAGTGAAGCACGGACGCGTGTACCTATGGAGCGAGCGGATGTTCAACAATCTGCTCCACGGTTATCGGCGCAGCCTGGCATGGACGCTCGACCATCCCACGCTGATCATGATCGTTTTCGTAGCGACACTGGGACTCAACGTCCTGCTGCTGTCTGTGGTGCCGAAAGGATTCTTCCCGCAGCAGGATACCGGGGTCATCAATGGCGGCATGCAGGGGCAGCAGGACGCCTCCTTCGCGTCGATGCGCAACGCCCTCAAGCAGTCGGTCGATGTCGTCAAAGCCGATCCCAGCGTCCAGAACATCATGGGTTTCACCGGCGGCGGCGGCGCTACCAACACCGCGAATGAGTTTATCGCACTCAAACCTCTAAACGAGCGGAAGCAGAGCGCGGCCCAGATCATCAACGAATTGCGGCCCAAGCTCACGCGCCTGACGGGGGCAAACACCTTCCTGCAGCCTGTTCAGGACATCCGCATCGGTGGCCGGCAGTCCAATGCGCAGTATCAATACACGCTGCAGGCTGATAATTCGGCGGACTTGCAGAACTACGGCCCGAGGTTACTCAGCGCGCTGCGCAAGGCCCCGGGGTTCCAGGACGTCAATTCGGACCAACAGAACAACGGCCTGCAGGCACTCCTGACCTACGACCGTCCCACGGCGGCGCGACTCGGAATCACACCCCAACTTATCGACAGCACGCTCTATAACGCGTTCGGGCAGTCGGAAGTCTCCACGATCTACACGCAACTCAACCAGTATTACGTCGTGATGGAAGTAGCTCCCAAATACTGGCAATCGCCGCAGGGACTCAACGACATCTATCTCGTGCCGACCCTGGGCTCGACCGCCATCCCACTGAAGACGGTGACGAGTTATCACCCCGCCACCTCACCGCTGGTCGTCAACCATACCGGCCTGTTTCCCTCCGTCACCGTGTCGTTCAACCTGGCACCCGGCGTCTCCCTCGGCCAGGCGACCCAGCAGATCGAGAAGGTCCGGCAAAGTCTCGCCATGCCGGAGACGATTCACGGCCAGTATTCCGGAACCCTGCAGGCGTTCCAGGAATCCCTGACGACCGAGCCCTACCTCATCCTGACGGCCATAGTGGCGGTCTACATCGTCCTGGGCATGTTGTATGGAAGCCTGATCCATCCGCTCACCATACTGTCGACCCTGCCGCCAGCGAGCGTGGGCGCCATTCTGGCGCTGCAGCTGACGCACACCGAACTCGATGTGATGTCGATCATCGGCATCATTCTGCTCATCGGCATCGTCAAGAAAAACGCGATCATGATGATCGACTTCGCCCTGAGCGCGGAGCGTAACGAGGGCAAGAACACGCGTGACTCGATCTTCGAGGCCTGCACGCTGCGCTTCCGGCCGATCCTGATGACGACCATGGCCGCCCTGTTCGGGGCCGTGCCGCTGGCGCTCGGCACCGGCATGGGATCGGAGTTGCGTCGGCCGCTGGGAATCTCAATCATTGGCGGCCTGATCGTCAGTCAGGTGCTCACCCTCTATACCACTCCTGTCATCTATCTCCTGATGGATACCCTGAGACTGAAATTTCAAGGGCGGCGGCATGGAGACGGACAAGTTGCGGAGGCCGCGGGTTGAACCGCGGGCAAGACTTATGAACATCAGACGCCAGACCAGTCAGATCAGTCAGCTCATGCGAACGACGGTCGTTCACATCCGCGTGGCAGCCGTCGCTGCCACCATCGTGTTAGTCGCGGGTTGTGTAGGACCCGCGTATGTAAAGCCCAAAGTCGACACGCCGTCGGCCTTCAAGGAGAGCTCGCCCGCCGCCTACACGGGCGCCGACCCCGGCGCCTGGCAGCCGGCGCAACCGCAGGACGCTGCCCTGAAAGGCAAGTGGTGGGAAGTCTTCGGCGAGCCGGAGCTCAATACCCTCGAAGACCAGTTGAATATCGACAATCAGAACATTGCGCAGTTTTTTCAGAATTTCATGGCGGCCCGGGCGCAGGTGGGCATCGCCCGCGCGAGCTATTTTCCGACGTTGACGACGACGCCCTCTGGAACGAGAACTCACACGTCGGGCGCCCTTGGAAAGAACGCGTCGGTGAATACCAGCGGTACGTCGACCGGGACCTCCACCGGCAGCGGCAGCGTTGCCGGCACTTCAGGAAGCACGTTAGACATCTTCCAGATGCCCTTCGACGTCTCATGGGCACCGGACCTGTGGGGACGTGTCCGCAACACAGTGCGCCAGGCTCGATACGCGGCCCAGGTAAGCGCCGCGGATCTCGAAAACGAGCGCCTCACGGAACAGGCGGCTTTGGCGGAGTTCTATTTCCAATTGCGCGGACAGGATGCCCTGGAGGACCTCTTCAACAAGACCATCGAGGCGCAGAAAAAATCGCTGGAGCTCACCAAGGTCCTCTTCGAGACGGGAATCGACAGCCCGGAGGACGTCGCGCAAGCCGAGGTGACGCTCGCCAACACGCAAGCAACGGCCGTGGGCGTCGCCACCAACCGCGCGATCTACGAGCATGCGATCGCCACGCTGATCGGCAAGCCGGCGTCGGACTTTTCCATGCCCGTGAAAGTCCTCGCCACGCCGGTCCCGGTAATACCGGTGGACATCCCCTCGAAACTCCTGCAACGCCGTCCTGACATCGCAGCGGCCGAGAGGACCATGGCCGAGGCCAACGCCCTGATTGGCGTGGAAACCGCCGCATACTATCCAACACTCAACCTCACGGCGGGCGGTGGTTGGGAAGCCTCCGCAATCTCGACCTTGTTTACCGCACCCGCCCGCTTCTGGTCGCTGGGAGCATCGGCGTCCGAAACGATCTTCGACGGCGGCCTGCGCCGGGCAACCCTCCGGCAGTACAACGCACAGTTCAACGCCGATGTAGCCGCCTACCGGCAAACCACCCTGACAGCCTTTCAGCAGGTCGAAGATTACATCGCTACCGTTCGCGTGCTCTCCCAACAGATCGAGCGCGAGAAGGCGGCTGTGGCCGCCGCGCAGAGATTTCTGGATATCGCCACTTCACGTTATCAGACGGGCATCGACCCCTACCTCAACGTGATAACAGCCCAGACCACTCTGCTGAGCGATCAACAAACCGAAGTCTCACTGCGCGTCAGCGAGATGACCGCGGCCGTGCAACTCATCCAAGCCCTGGGCGGCAGCTGGGACACCGACCAACTCCCGTCCGCCGCCGAGGTAACCTCGCAAAAGGTTGCGAATCAGCTGTCGGAGCATTGAGCGCTCTGCTTCGAGCGCGGACACGTCCGAAGAACGCGTGGTTAAAGCTCGTCCAACTCCGTGACAGCAGAGGCCGCGACGCGGCCGTCTTTCACCGTAACGCCTTCCGCACGCAAGCGACGCGCTTGCTCTTTGAAATGTCGCGACGAAGGTGGAAACACGATGCGCCCGCCCGCGCCCAAAACGCGATGCCACGGCAGATTCAAATCCTCCGGCGCCACGCGCAAAGCAAACCCGGTCTGTCGCGCACGTCCGGGCAGCCCGGCCGCGCGAGCGACAGCGCCGTAAGTAGAGACCTGCCCTCGCGGGATAGAGGCAACAACATTCCAGATCAGCTCGAGCGCCGGATTCTCCTCACCTGTCGACCGTGAAGAGCGCGACCGCGAACTCTCAGAGCTCAACGGCCGAAACAACGCCGCAAACGACTTCTTCTTGGAGCGCGCCATTTCGCAATGATAGCGCCCGAATCCCCGCCCGCCGCCCGATCCACTTGCCTCTCTCCCCATTTTTGATTATAAATCTATGATCAAAAATCAAAGGCATCCGCATGGCCGATCGTTCACAGCTCGGGTTAGCGCGCATCGACCGCGAAACCGTCCAGGAACGCGTCTATGGCGTCCTCCGCGATCGCCTGATGCGCGGCGGATTCGAGCCCGGTCAGAAATTGAAAATCGCCGAGCTGGCGAGTGCGCTGGGAACGAGCGCCATGCCGGTCCGCGAAGCGCTGAACCGGCTCGCGGCTGAGCGGGCGATCGAATCGCTGCCGAACCGGAGTGTGCGGGTCCCCGCCCTATCGAAGGACGCTTTGCAGGACCTAATGGAGACCCGTTTCGCCGTCGAAGGCCTGGCCGTGGCTCGCGCCGCCGCGAACATGACGCCGGAAACGCTCGCGCAGCTCAAAGAGTTCATCGCCGCGCAGAGCGAAACCGACGCCGAGCACATCTCCGAAGCCAGCGCCCGCCAGAACCGCGCCTTTCATTTCGCGATCTACCGGCAATCGGGCTCAACCGTCCTGCTGCCGATCATCGAAAGCCTGTGGCTGCAATTCGGCCCCTACCTCCGCGTGGCCTCCGAGCGGTTCGATGGCCGCGAAGGTCGCGGCACCAACTTTCACATCGAGATCGTTGCTGCCCTCGCCCGCGGTGATGGCAAGGCGGCCCGCGCCGCCCTGGAGTCCGACATCGGCCGAGCCTTCGAGCTGGTCATGACAGACGAGACACTGTGGCAACGGCAAGGAGGCGCCGCATGACAAGTCCCAACACAACGGCGGCTCCGACGGGCCCAGCGCCAGCCGCCCCCGGCTTCGACCTCTACGACCTCCGCATCGAAGTCGTCGGCCCGCCCGACAAACCCATCTACTGCGGCGCCAAACTCGGCGACTTCTTCGAGCTCCACGGCGAAATGTTGAAACTCCCGCCTGGACAAGGCTTTTCCATCTACTCCCTGGCCGCCCTTCTGCCCTTGTTGCCCGCCAAACAACGCGTCACCGACCCCCATGATTGGATGACGTCGGATGCGGAAGTCGCCTGCCCGGATCCCAACTGCCCGACTCGCTTCCGCATCACCCGCATCGGGCGGCGCCATTTCAAGCACTCTGACGTGACCGCCGTCCCGCTCCCCGCGCAGGATTCCCGGTGATACCGCGCTATACACTCTCCGACGGTTACTCGCTTTCGAGGATCATCAAAGGAGGATGGCACCTCGCCGGCGACCACGGCGTGATCGATCCAGAGCAGGCCATCAAAGACATGGCGGTGTTCGTCGAAGCCGGCATCACCACTTTCGACTGCGCCGACATCTATACGGGCGTGGAACAGCTGATCGGCACGTTCCGCAGCGCCTATCCTACGCTCGCGCCCCTCGTGCAAGTTCACACGAAGTTCGTCCCGGACCTGTCGGATCTGCGCTCGCTCGACCGCCGCTATGTCGAAAACATCATCGACCGGTCGTTGCAGCGACTCGGCATGGAGCGTCTCGACCTGGTGCAGTTCCATTGGTGGGATTTCAACATACCCCGCCATGTAGAGACCGCCCTCGAGCTCGATCGCTTGAGAAAAGCGGGCAAGATCGCGCATATCGGCGTGACCAACTTCGATACACAACGACTCGCCGAGGTCGTCTCGGCGGGGATTCCAGTGGTCTCCCACCAACTGCAGTACTCGCTGATCGACAACCGCCCCGCCGCGACCATGGTCGACTACTGCCGCTCTCACGACATCGTACTGTTGTGCTATGGCACGGTAGGCGGCGGCTTTCTGTCCGAGCGCTGGCTTGGCAAGGCCGAGCCCAACCGCCCCGGCGGACCGTTCGATCTAACCAATCGCTCCTTGATCAAGTACAAACTCATTATCGAGGATTTCGGCGGCTGGGACCTGTTCCAACAGCTCCTGACGCAACTGGCCAGGATTGCCGCAAAGCACAACACCGATCTGGCCTCCATCGCGTCACGAGCACTGCTGGATCGGCCGCAGGTCGCAGCCGTTATCGTCGGCGCGACCAACACAACGCATCTGCAGGCACATGCTCAGGTAGGATCGCTGCATCTGGACGCCGACGACCTGGCCGCGATCTCGGCGGTAACCGACCGACGTCGCGGGCCGGAGGGGGATGTCTATCTCCTGGAGCGCGATCGTACCGGCCGGCACGGGCAGATCATGAAGTACGAGCTGAACGCGGCGCCCGCAGACCCTGCGAAGACTTAGATAATCAAACATGGGGAGTACTACAATGAAGAGCAAACGAACCGCGACCCCGGCGCGCGGAATACGCCCGCGCATCGCTCTCACCGCGGCTTTGGCCGGAACCTACGCGCTGGGAAGTGTCCCAACATGGGCCGCTGACCAGGGCGAGGCAGACACCACCAATCGCCTGCAACCCGCGGCGGATCTGGCGGAAGTTATCGTGACCGCGGAAAAGCGCGACTCCACGGTACAGAAGACCGCCATCAGTATGACTGCCATCACGGGCGCCGACCTTCAGGCGCAGGGTGTCACCGATCTGGTCGAGGTGGCTCAACAGGTGCCGGGCGTTTCGTTCAAGACCTCCGGCCCGGGCCAGACAGAGCTGGAAATGCGCGGCCTGACGTCCACCGGCGGCGAATCACCCACTGTGGGCTTCTATCTCGATGAGACGGCGCTTACTCCGCCCGCCATGGCCCAGAACGGCAAGGTCGTCATCGACCCCGGCCTGTTCGACCTCAACCGCGTCGAAATTCTGCGTGGACCGCAAGGTACGCTCTACGGTGCCGGCTCGATGGGCGGGACGGTAAAACTCGTAACGAACCAGCCGGATCTGCAGCGCTTCGGCGTCGACGCTCACGGAGCCTTCTCGGATACCGACGGCGGCGGCTTCAACCACACCGAGAATGCGATGCTCAACCTGCCCCTGGTGCAGGGCATCGCCGCACTACGCGTCGTCGGCACCAACGAGAACATCAGCGGCTGGATCGACCGCGACGTCATTAATCCGTTTCCGCTGGAGGTCAACAACAGCACCCAACGTGGCAATGTCGCCGCGGCTCCCGTCGCTCAACGCTTCAGTGACGCGAACTGGGAAACGCTGCGAGGCGGCCGCGCCGCGCTGCTCGTCAAGCCCACCGACGCGCTGAGCCTCGACGCGGGCATCCTCTACCAGAGCATCCATCAGGGCGGCCCCAACACCATCGACGTGCCACCCGGAAACGATGTGCACTACCAGCCCTTCGACGTGTCCGAGCCGTTCGAGGATAACTTCAATCTCTACACCTTCACGGCGAAATACGATTTCGACGGCTTCCAGATCGTGTCGGCCACCTCGGACTGGACCCGTCACCAACTGCAGACCCAGGATATTTCCGAGGCCATGCAGGACTACATCGGCGGCTTCCTTGGGCCGCCCGCCAACTTCCCCTTCTCGACTGCTGACGGCGGCTTGGGCGCCGGCTCGATTTCCGAGGACGACTACTCCCGTCAAGTCAGTGAGGAACTGCGCGCCGCCTCCACCGGCAACGGCCCGTGGCAGTGGCTCGGAGGCGCTTACTACAGCAGCTTCCACGCTACCTCGCACGTGTACTCCTATTACGACGGATTCACCGCGCTGTTTGGAACCAACAACCTGGCCGACAATCACCGCCTCCTGAACGTCGACCAGTACGCGCTGTTTGGCGAGACCTCGTACGAGATGCCCAACCACCTGAAGTCGACCGTCGGGTTTCGTTACTTCATGTACCACAGCAATTCGGACACCTCCGTCAGCGGTGTGTCGGCGAACGGCACGAGCGCTACGCTGCACGCCAACGCGCAAAACTCCGGCGTGACTCCGAAAATCAATCTCGCCTACATTCCGGACGACAATACGACGATCTACGGAACGATCTCCAAGGGCTTCCGCCCGGGCGGCCCCAACTCGCCGATCCCACCGCCCTGCACCCCGGCACCGGAGCAGTTCGGCCCGGACAGTGTCTGGAGCTATGAGCTCGGTGAGAAACTGCGTTTCGCCGAGTCGCGCGTCTCCGTGAACGGCGCTATCTACTACGAGGACTGGTCGAACATTCAGCAGCAGGTGGCCCCGCCCTGCGGCTATAAGTTCACCACGAACGCCGGCAAGGCCAAGGTGTACGGCGCGGAGTTGGAAGTGGCGGTTATCCCGGTGATTGGACTCACGCTCACGGAGAGCGTCGGGTACACTCACGCCACGAACTCCACCACGCTCCCCGAGGCCGGCATCGTCGCGGGTGATCGCCTGCTCGACGTTCCGAAGGTCACGTCGAACACGAGTGCCACGTATCGTTATCCGCTGCCATTGTCGCAACCCATGAACCTCGTCGTGCGGGTGAACAACAGCTACGTGGATTCGATCCAGGACATCACCTACGCTCGCAACACTCTGCCGTCCTACGACCTGGTGAACTCGCGGGTTGGACTCGAGTCCGATCACTGGTCGGCGATGTTCTTCGTGGATAACCTGACCAACAAGATAGCGTTGTTGAGCAATACGGGCGCCCTCTCCGCGAACGTCCCGATCTTCAACCGGGTCGCGACCAACCAGCCGCGGACCTTCGGAGTCGACTTGAACTACAAATTCTGACGGGCCGCGCAGGCCATGCCCGACGCAAGCGGCTACCCGAGCCGACCTTACGCCTGGACCGTCGTAGCGATTCTGATTGCTACGGCGGTCCTGTCGTACACAGACCGGCAGGTGCTCAGCCTGCTGGTCGATCCCATCCGCGGCGAGTTGGGAATCAGCGATACGCAGGTGAGCCTTCTGCTGGGCACGGCGTTCGCGGTCGTCTATGGAATCGCTGGGATTCCCCTCGGGTTTCTTGCCGACAGGACCTCGCGCCGTAATCTGATCTTCGCGGGCGTGGTCGTCTGGAGTTGCGGCACGCTGGCTTGCGGTTTTTCACACAGCTTTGGACAACTGTTCGCCGCCCGAATCGTCGTCGGGTTGGGTGAAGCGGTGCTGTCGCCGGCAGCGATCTCGCTGATCAGCGACTATTTTCCGCCCGCGCGCCGTGGCACAGCGGTAGGTTTCTTTCTCAGCGGCATCGCCATGGGCATTGGAGCGGCCATCCTCATCGGTGGCGGCGTGTTGCACGTGGTGGAGAGCGGCGTTCTGGCGGGTACGCCACTCGCCGGGCAGCCAGCGTGGCGCCTGGTGCTGCTGCTGATCGGCGCACCGGGCCTGCTATGGTCACTGGCAATACTCCTGATCAAGGAGCCGGCGCGAAAGACGACAGAGGACTCAACAGACGCAGGCGCGAGCACGCTAACCTCCGCCCCACGCTCCGCCCCCTGGTCCCGCGTAATCCCCATCTACCTCGTAGTCGCCACCGCCTCGCTGGTCGACAACGCCGTAGGCGCCTGGGCCCCCACCCTACTAATCCGCGAATTCACCCGCGACCCCGCTCAGATCGGCGTTCAGCTGGGCTTCCTGCTCACCGCCGGCTTCGGCGGCGGCGTGTTACTAGGCGGCTGGTTAGCCGACCGCGCCGGCAGCCGCGGCGGCTCATCCTACAAACTGGGAGTCTGCCTCCTTTCCGGCCTCCTGATCCTCCCCGTCTCCTTCCTGATCAACGCCAGCGAATTCAACCTGGTCCTGCTGTCCGTGCCGTTGTATTTCGCCCTGTCGGGCATCGTCACAGCATGCGGCTTCTCCGCAATTCTCGACGTGGTTCCCAACCGATCGCGCGGCCTCGCCATGGCGATCAGTTTTTTCCTCAACGTCGCACTCGGCGCCGGCCTCGGCCCGAGCGCCGTGACCGCAGCCAGCGACTACGTGTTTGGCGCCGCCGCGGGTCTGGGCCCGGCGATTACTCTGACGGTGGCTGCCGGCTACGCGGTCGCGGCGGCCGCAGCCCTGGCAGGACTGTCCTTACTCAGGACGCGGCATCCCACGAACCCGGGCGAAGTGCACCGATGAGAACGTACCCAGCGCCAACACCCCCCCTTTCAAAGATCCGCGTACGCGGCAAAGAATCGGGCCATCGGCGGCCCCAGTACCAGAACAGCCACCAGCCGCGCCATTTGCATGGCCATCACAAATGACGCATCCACCTTGCTGGCCGCAGCGATGATCGCGACCGAGTCAGCACCTCCGGGACTCGTCGCCAGATAAGCCGTTAACGGATCGATCCCCACCAACACGACCAGCAACGCCCCGAGCGCGGCGCAGAATGCAACCAGCACCAACGTGCAAACCAGCACACGAGGCAACGCCTTGGCCGCGTGAACCAACAGCGGGCGCGTAAATCGCAGCCCGATCCGCCACCCGACCACCGCATAGGCAAGCGTCAACAACCAACGCGGCAACTCGATCGTGATCAACCCAAACCGGGTCAGGACGATTCCCGCCACGAGCGGTATCAACAACGCTCCAGCCTGCAACCGCAACATGTTGCCCAATACGGCGCCCAGCACCGCCAGCGCAATCGTCTCGATCAGCGGCACCCACGCTATCGGCGGAAACCACACAACCGCCTGGACAGCGGCGTGCGCGACATGCAAACCCGCCAGCCGCGCTACGAGCGAGGCCACCGCCGCCACGATAACCACCCGCAGGTATTGCATGAACGCAACCAGTTGCGCGTCAGCCCCATGCGCTTCCGCCATCAAAACCATCGTCGTCGCGCCGCCCGGACTCAAGCCCCACAGAGCTGTGCTTCCGGGTAGAACCTTCATACGACTCAGCAGCAGCCCGAGCAGCGCACTAGCGGCGATGACCGACAGCGCGCCGAAAACAAACACCGGCCAATGCCCAGCTATCTCCCCGGCGACCGACAGCGGCAGCATCTTCGCCACCATGCAACCGATGAGACCCTGTGCCAGCACGAAGGGCCGGTTCGGAACGTCCACCCGTCCGCCGTTCGTGGTCACGAGAATCCCCGCCACGATGGGACCCAGCAGCAAGGCGGCGGGTAGGGCAAACCACAGCAACACGGCACTCACCGCAGCCGAAAGTCCAATCAGTAGCAGCCACTGCAGCGTCAGATTCAAATCCGGGTCCCCGCGCGCTATTATGCGAGGGTCTCCTCGCAAAAAAGATAGTAGAGGATGCCCTCGCAAATAGCAACGAAGCCCGCTCCCGCCGCCGCACGTCCCCCAAAACGCCAACGCGGACGCCTGCGAGTCGCCGCCATCCTCCAATCCGCCCGCGAGGTCTTCATGGAAAAAGGCTACGATGCCGCCACCATGACCGAGATAGCGGCGCGCTCCGGGACGGCGATCGGCTCGCTCTACCGGTTTTTTCCTTCGAAGGAATCTTTGTCCGACGCCCTCTTGCTCCACTACGTAGAACAGATGACTGAAGGACTAGCCGCGCTGACGGCGCGCACAACTGACATGACCCCGGATGTCGTCGCCGCCTCCCTCGTCGACCTGATGCTCGGGATGAAAGACGAGCGCACCTTCGTGATTGCGCTGACGGAGGCTCGCGGCACGAACCCAGGTCTGAAAGCGCGCTATCGCGAAGCCATGAAACATGGCCTCACAGGCGTCATACGCAAGGTGGTGCCCCGCTTATCCCGGGCCAGGTCGGAGTCGATGGCGGTCGTCCTGCTGCACCTTCTGAGAGCGATCTATCGCACGGCGGCCGAAGAAGAGCCGACAACGCAGCGCGCCGTGTTAGCCGAAATGCGCGATCTCATCCGCCTCTACCTGGTGTCGGCACACTGATGTTGGGCGGCGCAACAATGTCGGGCGCAATGATCATCATGGTGTTGACGATCGTCGTCAGCGCGATCGGCCTCATGTCCCGCCAGGTCATCGAGCGGGCGGTGTTGCGCCCCTATGCGATCGCGCACGGCTCGGGTTACGCGACGCTGCTCTCCAGCGGGTTCGTCCACGCGGATATCGGACACCTGCTGTTTAATCTCATCACCTACTATTCGTTCGCTTTTCCACTCGAGCGCGCGATCGGGCAATTACCCTTCGAGGTGTTGTATTTCTGCGGGCTGCTGATCAGCAACATCGGCACCTCCATCAAGCACCGCAACGAGCCGAACTATGCCTCCCTGGGCGCCTCGGGGGCCATCCTGGCCGTACTGTTCGCCTCGATCGTGTATTTCCCGCGGCAGCGGCTGGTCATTCTGCCCATCCCGGTGCCGATCCCGGCGCCGCTGTTCGCCGTCGCCTACCTGGCCTTCAGCTATTACTCATCGGGACGCTCGCAGGACCGCATCAATCACGACGCGCATATCTTCGGCGCGCTAACCGGCCTGGCGTTCGTGCTAGTCACCGCCCCCGAGCGCTTCCGCGACCTACTGCATTGGTTTTAACCCGGCCCGCGTAGGGGTCATCCCTGCGTAAATATCGCCGACGCCTTCAGCACCGTAACCCAAACACCCCAGCCAATCGGAATCCCCACCGCCGCCCACGCAACAACCACGAGCCAGGTAGGGGTCGCTATCGCAGCAGCCGCAGCCCGGGCATCCGCACGCGTGGCGCTCGGAGTGCTATTGGCCGCATCGAGCTCCGCAAGCTGCACGCGCGACATGTAGTGCTTCTTCGCGACGGGCTGAATCATCAGGTTGCAGACGAAGCCGACAGCGAGCAGTCCCGCGAGAACGTACATCGTAACGCTATAGACCTCGGCACGCGGGACACCGTGCTCGAGCTGGTACTCACGCACATAGTTAACCAACACCGGCCCCAACACACCCGCCGTCGCCCACGCCGTCAGCAGTCGACCGTGAATGGCGCTGACCATCCTCGGTCCGAACAGGTCCGCCAGATAGGCAGGTACCGTCGCGAAACCGCCGCCGTACATCGAAAGAATCACGCAGAAGAAAACCACGAAAAGACCGAGACTGCCGTCCTCCGCGGTCCACGGTACCGCGGCATACAGCGCGGCGCCGAAGAGAAAGAACACCATGTAGGTGGCCTGGCGGCCGATCTGGTCCGAGAGCGAGGCCCAGAAAATACGGCCCGCGATGTTGAAAAGGGATAACAGGCCGGTGAATCCCGCCGCGGTCGCGGCGATCACACTCAGCTGCGCGGGTGTCAGCTGATCGAATGCCGCCTTCACGCCGATGAGCCGGCCACCGAAGACTTCCTGCAACATCGGCGAGGCCATGCCCAGGATGCCGATACCGGCTGTCACATTCAGTGTCAGTACGGTCCAGAGCAGCCAGAATTGCGGCGTGCGCCAGGCGACGTCAGGATGGACCTGGCCATCGGTGATCAGGGCCTGCCGGCTCGGACCCTTCCAGCCTACCGGCTTCCAGTGGGCCGCCGGGAGCCGGTAACCGAGCGCCCCCGCCATCATGAACACGAAGTAGGCTGCCGCGAAGACCAGGAACGTCTGCCAGACGCCCACCTGTGTCGATGTGGTGAACAACTTCATGAGCTGGTCGGCCAGCGGCGCGCCGATCATGGCACCGCCGCCGAAGCCCATGATGGCCAGTCCGGTCGACATGCCGCGGCGGTCGGGGAACCACTTCACCAGGGTCGAGACCGGCGAGATGTAACCCAGTCCCAGGCCTATGCCACCGATCACGCCCGTACCGAGCCACAACAGCCAGAGCTGGTGGATGATGACGCCGAGGGCGGCGACCGCGAGGCCTCCGCACCAGCAGACCGCCGCGACGACCCCCGCCTGGCGCGGACCGGCGCGCTCCACCCAACCACCCCAGATGGCAGCCGAAAACCCGAGGAATACAAAGAACAGTGTGAAAGTCCACCCCAGCATGGAAATCTTCCAGTCGCAGGTGGTGGCGAAGATCTGCTCGAACACCCCGAGATCCTTGGGGCAGGCGACGCTGGCCGTGATGCCGACCGCCCGGGACAGGGGCAGCCAGAACACCGAGAAGCCATAGGCCATCCCGATGCAAAGGTGAATGGCCAGGGCAGCCGGTGGCACGAGCCAGCGGTTGAAACCTGGCCCGGCGATGATGCGTTCCTTGCTTAGAAATCCGGGGGCGGACCCCACTTCCACTGCAGACATTCGGGGCTCCAACGGGTTCTTGAGCGCCTGCACGGCACTGTTGGGCTTAAGTCTGCGAGGAAACCCCTACTGCGGCTGCGACATACGTCCCAGTCGGCATTACTTATTTCGAACAACCTGGGCGGCCTGTGAAGCCGTACTAGCCGACGGCCTCCAGGAAAGTGCGCTCCTCCCGCAAAACCAGGCGTTTGCTTTGCGAAAACGCAAAATTCGCTCGAGCCTCCGCATCTGACTTCAAACGGGCCCGGTAGGTCTCATAGGCCGCGAGGCCCTCGAATGAGATCAGCGCCCAGGCCACATCGTTCGTCCCCTCATGAGGCAGAAAGTAGCCGACCAGGCGGCCCCCGCAGCGGGGAATGATCGTGCTCCAGGTTTCGGCATATTTCTGGAACGCCTCGCGCTGAAACGGATCGATCTGGTAACGGATGAAGCAAGTGAGGGTCATTGAGCTGGACTTCCCTTCGAGAGCCATGGTCACGCTCGTGGCCGCGAGGCCCACCAGCGCAGTTCTACGTGTTGGCAGCATCACGGCAGCTTGCCCGTGGAAACGCAGCGTCGATTCGTCTGCGATCAAATTGTGATTGTCTGGCGCGAGCACGCCTGCATCGTTAACCTGCACAGATGAGATCTGCGATTCGCTCATTACGATTGACTGCTGCAGCCGTAACGCTGGCGCTGCTGTGCGGCACGGCCGCGCACAGTGCGGGCACCGCGGCCTCTTACGCCGAAACGCGCAAGTCCTTTCAGGACGCTTATGCGCGCGCCACCACGAGTGTAACGGAGGCCGGTGAAGCAGACAGCGAGAGCCTCAAGAACTACCCGCTCTACCCTTACCTGCAGGCGGCTCGCATTCAGCAGACACTCGGCGGTACGGACGCCACGTTGCTCTCCCAGGCCGACAAGCGCGCCGGCGACTTCATTGCCGTGTACGGACAACAGCCGGTCACGAGGAGCCTGCGGCGTGCATGGCTCGACAGTCTGGCGCGACGCTCACAGTGGACTCAGTTCCTCGCCGCCTATCGTGACGCTGGCGCGAGCGACGCGACACGTTGCGAGAGTTTCAACGCACGCATTGAGCTTGGTAAAACCGACGGCCTCGCCGCGGACATTGCCAAAGAATGGCTCACCCCGCGAAGCCTTCCGGAATGCGACCACCCGTTCGCGTGGTTGAAACAGAACGGAGCCCTGACCACCGCGCTCATGGAAGAGCGGGTCCACCTGGCGCTGGACAACAACAATGCAGCGTTCGCACGCCAGATCATCGAGCAGCTGCCACCCGACCGCGCCGCCGCGCTCTTTCAATGGGCGGGACTCCTGGAGAGCCCGTTGCGAAGCGTTGACGCCCTCATCGCATCGCCGAGCACTCCGGTGAACGAGCTCGCGCTGCTGGCAGGCTGGAAGCGCCTCACCCGCATGGACCCCGACGCCGCGAAAGAACGCTATACGAAGTTCGTGAACGCGCGCGGCTTGAGCCATGAGAGTGCGAGCCCCTACGCCCTGGCCCTTGCGCTGGCGCTCGCCTGGGCCCGCGATCCCGCGGCGCTCGAGTATTTCGATCTGGTGGCAGCCTCCGACTTCGATGACCCTGCTCTCGAGTGGTGGGCCCGCGCCGCGCTTTGGGCGAAGAACTGGAAACTGGCGGCGCACGCGATCGCTGCCATGACGGAGACGAACCGACAGACGGCGCGCTGGCGCTACTGGGCGGCTCGCACGAGAGAAGAATCACACGACGAGCAAGCCGCTCAGCCGATCTACGAATCCCTGCTGGCGGACGACAACTACTATTCGGGCATGGCTGCGGCCCACTTGAGCCGCCTCATGACCCCGCATCCGCAGAGTGTGCCTGTGAACACCGACCTTCTCGGGACGCTGCAGAAGGTGCCGGCGCTCGAGCGCGCACGGGAGCTCTTCCTATGTGGCATGCGGCCCGAAGCCATGGCGGAATGGCAGTTTGGTTCCGAGGCGTTGCCCGCCGAAGCCCGCACGCAATCCATCCGGCTCGCGGCCGAGTGGGGTTGGTATGACCAGGCGGTCACGGTCGCCACGGCACAACATGTTTTTAACGACTACACACTCCTCTACCCCCGGCCGTACGATGCCGAGGTCAACGCCGCCGCGCACCTCGCGCAGTTGGCTCCGGAAATCGTTTACGGCGTCGTCCGGCAGGAAAGCCTCTATCGCATTGACGCGGTCTCGAACGCGGGCGCGCGCGGCCTGATGCAGTTACAACCGGCCACGGCACGCAGCACGGCCCGTTACTACAAGCGTCCCACGCCCGCACTGACCGACCTGTTCGATCCATATATCAACACGGCGCTGGGTGCCGCGCGCCTGCGCATGTTGCTGGACGAGTTCGATGATCAGATTCCCGTAGCTCTCGCCGGTTACAACGCGGGACCCAATGCCGTCATGCGTTGGCTACCACAGGAGCCGCTCGACTCCGACATCTGGATCGAGAACATTCCCTACAACGAGACGCGGGGCTACGTGCAACGCATCCTGTGGCACAGCCTCATGTTCACCTGGCTGCGCACCCAGGGGCACGCGCAGCAAACCCAATCCTGGCTCACCCCCATCCGCCCGCTACGCCGCGGCGAGCAGACCGACCGCATCGCCAATTCGGACCGATAGCTTAAACTCCAACCATGTCAGCCACGCTGCTCGCCGGAGTCGAGTTGGGCGGTACCAAATGCGTTTGCATACTGGGTACCGGTCCTGACAACATTCGCGCTCGAGTCACCATCCCTACGCTCGATCCCGACACCACCCTCGACTCGATCGCGGCGGTCATTCAGAAGTGGCGCGAGCAACCGGGGCCACCGGTTGCCCTAGGCGTGGCCTCTTTCGGGCCGATCGATTTACGTCGTGACTCGCCGACCTACGGCTGCATGGGGGCCACCCCGAAACGAGGCTGGGCCAATGCGGATATCGCGGGATACTTCACGCGGCGATTCGCGTTACCGGTGGGGATTACAACGGATGTCATCGGTGCGGCGCTGGCAGAGGGCCGCTGGGGTGATGCGCAGGGACTGAGCGACTACGCGTACATCACCGTTGGAACCGGCATCGGTGCCGGGCTCATCGTAGCGGGCCAGTCCGTCTTTGGATGCCATCATCCAGAGGTCGGCCACGTGCGGATCGTGCGTGCTCGCGGCGACACCTGGCCGGGCAACTGCCCTTTCCATGGCGACTGCATCGAAGGGCTGGCCTCCGGCCCTGCCATTGAGGCCCGAAGCGGCAAGCCAGCGGGCTCTCTCGAGTCAGACAGCCCGGTGTGGGAGACCGTCGTACACGCTCTCGCGCAACTGAATCATCTTCTGGTGGTGACGGCCGCGCCACAGCGCATCCTGATGGGTGGCGGCGTGATGGGCGCCCAACCCCATCTTTTCCCCCGAATCCGTCGAGCGGTCCTGGAGAGCCTGAACGGATATCTGCACATTCCGCAGGTCCTGAACGACATCGACCGCTTCATCGCCGCTCCTGGCCTTGGCACGCTCGCGGGGCCGCTAGGCGCGCTCGCCATCGCCGGGACAATTGAACGTTAAACGCCAGTTCGCGCGCTTACCGAACAAGGGGACCGCCACGAGCCTCTTATGCGGGCCTTTGATGGTAATCTTTTAGCGTCAGCCACCCGCGATTTGAATTCGGAACCCAATAGAAATGCCCGCAAAGATTATTGATGGTAAGCAGGTTGCCGCGAGTATCCGCCTGGAGTGCAAGGCGCGCGTGGCAGAACTGCGCGACCGTACGGGAGTGATTCCCGGACTTGCGGTCATCCTGGTCGGCAACAACCCGGCGTCTGCGGTGTACGTCGGCAGCAAGATCAAAGCGTGCGCCGAAGTGGGCATCCGCTCTTTCAAGAAGCAGTACCCGGCGGATATCGACGCCGAGACGCTCATCGCGACGATCGAAGAGCTGAACCGTGACCCGAACGTGCACGGCATCCTGGTCCAGCTACCGCTCCCCGATCACATCGACATGCGCCGAGTGTTGAAGACCATCGACGCGGCGAAAGACGTCGACGGCTTCCACCTCTACAACGTTGGCGGACTCGTCGTGGGCGACACGGTTTTCCCGCCTTGCACGCCCTATGGCGTCGTGAAGTTGCTCGAGCACGAACATATCGAGGTCGAGGGTCGCAACGTCGTCGTCGTGGGCGCCAGCAACATCGTCGGCAAACCCATGGCACTCATGCTCATGCAGCGTGAGGCGACGGTAAGCGTCTGCCACGTCAAGACGCGCGATCTCGCGCAATACACGATCCTCGCCGACATCCTCGTCGTGGCTGCCGGTAAGCCCAACCTCATCCTGCCGCAGATGGTGAAGCACGGCGCGGTAGTGATCGACGTGGGCATCAACCGCCTTCCCGACGGACGGCTCGTGGGTGATGTTGATTTCGAAGGCGTACGACAGAAGGCGTCCTACATCACGCCCGTACCTGGCGGCGTAGGACCCATGACGGTCACAATGCTGTTGTTCAACACGATCAACTCCGCCGAACGTACGGCGAACAAAATCGCGGGTTCCAAGGCCAAGGAACAGGAGTCCGTGGACGTCGAGGGATGAAGTCGAGCCACGGGACCTTCGCGGCGATCGTCTGGATCGTCGCCGGAGCCCTGCTATACAACATCGAGCCCGAAACGAGATTGTTCTCGTGGCAGACGCCCGTCTACTTCGTAGTGGGCATGTTTGCCGCGGCCGCCCTCTTCGGGAACCTGTCGTACGCAACCGTGCGTGGAGTCACCCACGCGCTCGTGAGCATGAAGATCGTCACGGCGCCGACCCGTCGTGCCGCGATCGGACTCACGGTGACGGGTTGCATTCTGTTCGCGTTGGAAGCCGTCCTGATCTACGTGATCGCGCGCTGGACGGTGCGCGTGATGTTCTACTGAGGCGCGTTGGCTTTCAGGTAGTTCGAGAGCCCACCCAGCTCGAGAATCTTGCGAACTGAAGGCGGAATCTGCGCGAAAGAATACTCCTGCCCTGCGTGCGCGATCTTTCCCGCCGCCAGATCGATGCTGATCTGCTCGCCCTCTTTCACCGCTGCGTACAACTCGGGGCTCTCGACGATAGTGAGACCGTCGTTGATGGCGTTACGGTAGAACGTGCGAGCAAATGACGCGGCCACCACTGCCTTGATCCCGAGTCCCTTGATGGCGGTCGAGGCCTGCTCGCGCGCGCTGCCACAGCCGAAATTCCGGCCGGCCACGAAAATGTCGTACTCGCGCAGCTTCGCCGGAAAACCCTCTCCAAGCATCTCGAAAGCATGCTTCGCCAGTTCGTCGGGCTCGATGTAGATGAGATAACGGCCGGCGATGATGATGTCCGAATTGACGTTGTCGCCAAATTTGTAGACCCGGCCGCTGATTGTCGACTGCATCGTGGCTCCCATCAGAAAAACTCGCGCGGATCGGCGATCGTGCCCTTGATGGCCGAAGCCGCCAGGGTCGCCGGGCTGGAAAGATAGATGCTGGATTTACTGCTGCCCATGCGGCCCACGAAGTTGCGGTTCGCGGTCGACAAGGACACCTCTCCATCGGCCATCGTGCCGCCATCACCGGCGCAGGCGCTGCACCCGGGATTCGTCACCAGCGCGCCACTCTCGATCAACGTCTGCAACACACCAGACTTCATCGCTTCCAACATGATCTGCTTCGACCCCGGCGTCACGAGCAGGCGGACTCGCGGGTCGACGCGGCGCCCCGCGAGGATCTTCGCGGCCACCACGAGGTCCTCGTACTTACCATTCGCACAGGACCCCAGGAAGGCCTGATCGATACGCGTGCCGACCACTTCGCCGATAGGCTTGGTGTTCTCGACCTGGTGCGGGCAGGCCACCATCGGCTCGAGGTCCGACAGGGTAACGGTGATCTCCTGCTCGTAGCTCGCGTCCGCGTCGGCGTAAACCGGCTTGTACTGGCTGAAGTCCTTGAGGCGTCCTTCGAGGTATTGCGCCGTTTTGGCGTCGGGCGGCACGAACACGCACTTCGAGCCCATCTCCATCGCCAGATTGGCGACCGTCATGCGCTCTGAAATGCTCATGTCGGGCATGGCATCGCCATAGAATTCCGCCGACTTGTAGCCGCAACCGTCGGCGCCGAGCTTGCCGATCAAATACAACATCAGGTCCTTCGCACTCACCCCGGGATTGAACTTCCCGTTGAGAACGAACTTGATGGTGGTGGGCACCTTCATCCACAGCTTTCCGGTTACCCAGACCGAGGTCACCTCGGTGTAGCCGATTCCCGTACCCAACGCCCCGAGCGCGCCATAGATGGTGCAATGGGAGTCGGTGCCGACCACCAGGTCGCCCGGCTTGATGTGGCCGTTCTCCATCAACACCAGGTGCGCGATACCGGCATCGACGTCGTAGAACTTCTTGATGCCGTACTCGCGCGCGAAATTGCGCGAGGTCTGCTGGTCCTTGGCGTATTTCTCGGTCTTGGCGGGGGAAACGTGATCGAGCACGATGGCGAGGCGCTCGGGATCGTAGAGCTTGGTAGCGCCGATGCGCTTCATGACAGCGACCGACCGCCAGGTCGCGGTGTGGCTCATCACGACATCCGGATAGGCGTCGACGATTTCGCCGGGCGACAGGCGTGTCGCTCCCGACTTGGTGGCAAGAATCTTTTCAGCGATCGTCTGACCCATCTACTTCTCCATCAATAAAAACGCCGCACGCCGCTCACGTCGGTTGGCCCACAGCGAACTTCGCCGGCGTGTCAGCCTTCTTGTGATAGTTCGCCTTGTAGAGGACGGTGACGGCGATCGAGGCCACGGTGCCCAGCGCTAGCGGCAAAGTGGCCCAATAGAACAAGGTGCTCATGGACATGTGTTGGCCGACGAGCACGCCGACGATGGCGGGTCCGATCGCGCCGCCGGCGCGCGCGAACAGCATGAACCAACCCACCCCGAAGGCACGCGCCGAAGTGGGATACACGCTGCTCACACACGAGACCTGCGCGAAGTGCAGGCCGAGGATGCAGAAACCCGCCATGGAGACCAGCACCGACACCATCAGGTCGCCATGACCGGGCAGCCCGAGGCTGGCAATCACGGGGATGCTGAGAATGTAGAGAATCGTACAGGGCACCATGCCGAGACGGTCGAGCGGCCGCGCGATAACCCAGCCGCCGAGCGTCCCCAGGAACTGGAACAACACGACCAGGTGCGCCGCCCGAGCGAAGGGCACGCCCGTATCCGTCATCAGGGTGGGCAGCCAGGTATTGAACGAATGGAACACCATCTGCGCCACGAAAGCGCCGAACCACAGCAGCGGCGTGAGAATCGCGAGCTTGCCGGTGAACAACTGCCCCACCGAGGACGCCGTGGAGGCAGCCTCGCCGCTCAGGACGTACTGGGCTTCCGCGGGAACCTCCAATTTCGGATCGAGACGCCGCAGCAGACGGCCCAACTCACCGTGGCGCGCGCTCTGCAGGCACAGGAACTTCGGTGTTTCGGGCAGGAACAGGTACACCGCCAGCGCGAGCACCACGGGAACCGCGCCACCAATGAAAAACAAACTCTGCCAACCGTGATTGGCGAGGATTGCGGGAGCCACCAGGCCCGGCAGGCCCGACCCGATGGTGGTCCCGGAGAACACGATGGTGACAAACGTGGCTCGCAGCCGGCGGGGCGCAAACTCGTTGACCGCCGCGACGGTGACCGCAAGCGCGCCCGACATCCCGATCCCCGCAACGAAGCGCGTGATCACGAGAGGAACGAGCGAGGTGCAGTAACCGGAGACGACGCCGAAGATGCCGATCATCAGCACGGCCACGATCATGGAGCTGCGACGTCCTATTCGGTCACCGAGTGTCCCGAACAGGAAGGGGCCGACGAGGCCGGCGACGAGACTGGAGCTGAAGAGCGGGCCGAGCGCGGCGCGATTGAGATGCCACGCTTTGACAATCCCGGGAGCCGCGAACGCGATCACCGAGATGTTGTATCCATCGGCGAGCGTTACCAGGGTGCACAGGAAGATCACACCCAGCAGGAAACGGCTCACCGGCTGTCGATCGACAATTTGCGTTACGTCGAGAATCTGTGCCATGAAACCGCCGCTCCCTAGGTGGGCGGGGCGCCGATGCGCCCGCCGAGGCCCGAACGCCCCTTGGCGCGATGGTGCTCGCCGCGAGTCATAAAAGTCCAATAGCGAAACAGCCCCAGGGCATAGCGAGCGTCTATGCCCTGGGGTCTCTCATCCGCCGGGCTATGCGCCCCAATCAGAACGTGTACTTCGCCGACAGCATGACGTTACGCGGCATCGCCGGCTGACCGGTCAGAATGCCGAACGACGTGAGCTGGTTGAACATGCTCAGGTAGTACAGCTTGTTCGTCAGGTTGTTCACATCGAGCGTCGTCGTCCACTTTCCCTCGAGCGGCGCATAGGTCAAATGGCCGTTCAGCAGCGTGTACCCACCCTGCGAGGACGTCACGAGGTTCTGCGGGTCGAAGTAAACACGGCTTGTGTACGTGCCATCCACCCGCGGAGTTACGGTGCCGAACGAGCCGAGCCCGAGGTTGTACTGCACACCGACGTTCACTTTCTCTTCGGGGCTGTACGGCGCGATGTCGTTCAGGAACAGGCCGCCGGGGTTGTGAACCGGGTCGTACGCCGCCGCGCCAAGGCTGGCATAGCGGAAGTGCATGTAGTCGCCCGAGATGTTGAACAGCAGGTTCTGGATCGGCTTCGCCTGGATCTCGAGCTCGGCGCCAGAGATGTGCGCCTTACCGGCGTTCAGGGTAATCGTGCCGCCCGCGGTCGTCGCCGCGTAACCGATCAACTGCAGGTCGGTGACATCGTTGTAATAGACGTCGCCGTTGATCGTGATGCGCCGGTCGAACCACTCGCTTTTGGCGCCGATCTCATACGACTTCAGTTTCTCCGCCGCGAACGGTGTCGCCGTCGCCGCGTTGATGGGCTGCGGGTTGGTGCCGGCGCCCTTGAAGCCGGTCGCATACTCCGCATACGTCATGAAGTGCGGCGTCCACTGGTATTGAACCGCCACCTTCGGATCGACGCGCGAGGTCTTCTCCTCGACCGGGATCGAGGGCACGCCGAACGAGTAGGAACCCGCCGGCTTCAAGGTGTTGACGGGCACGCTCGCGACGTTCACGCCCTGGTAGGCATAGTTGAACTTGTCGTTACTGTAGCGGGCACCGGCTTCGAAGCTCAACGCGTCCGTAACGTGATACACGCCGTGCAGGTAGACCGACTCGTCACGATCCGTGGTCGGGTTATAGAGAACCTCGTTGATGCCGAATTGCGGGCCCACCGAGCTCACGACGAGATGCACGTCGGACTGGTCGGTTCCCTGCCCGTGGAAGTAGTAAACACCCGCGGTCCACTCGAACTTGTCGCCGAAGCTGGTGCCGCTGAGGCGATCCTCCTCGGTGTACGACTCGTAGCGGATGTTATTCTGGACCATGTTGATGGGAATCGGCCCATCCTTGTACTCGACGATCGAGCCATTCTGGTTGTGATAGCCGCTGATCGAGGTGAACGTCATGTGGCCCGGCAGCTGCCAGTCGAGCTTGCCGGTGATGTCCCAGATGGTCTGCGGGTTGTTGTTCTGAAACTGCAGTCCGCTCAACGGGTTGTTGAACGTCGCGTAGTTCGAATAGGGATTCGGGTTGACGAAGGACTGGTTGATCGCGACGCCGGTCAGCGGGACCGCCACTTTCGTGTTGAAGTTGGCCAGGTTGCTACCGGGATAGTTCGGGTTGATCACCAACGGCACTTCCGGCACGGTCTCGTCACGATCGCGGGTCGTGGTCGCCTCGAGGCGTGCGGTGATGTTGTCGGATGCGAGCCACTTGAACGCGATGCGTCCATACGCGTCGCTCAAGCCGCCCTCGGTGCCGATCTTGCAGTTATTGTCGGACTTGGCCTGCAGCGACCCGTGATTGGTTGGGTTTACGCACGCGTAGTCGTACGAGGTGACATAGCCGTCGCTGTTCTCGCTGCCGGCCGCAACGCGCATGAACAATGTATCGGCGATGATCGACGTATCGAACGCTGCACGAATGCGGCGATCGTTATAGGAGCCCACACCGGCCTCGGCATATCCGGAGTTGTCGCCCTTGGGGTCGACCTGGCGGATACTGATAGCGCCACCCTCGGAGTTCTTACCGAACAGGGTACCCTGCGGGCCGCGGAGCACATCGACGCGCTCGATATCACCGAGTGTCAACATGCTACCAAACGCTGTCGGCTGGTAGATGTCGTCGACATAGATCGGCACGCCGGGCTGGAACGCGAGGCTGTAGTTCGCCTGGCCGAGGCCGCGGATATAAGCGACGAGCGTGTTACCGCCCGTAGAGCCTTCCTTCACCAGGGTGGTGCTCGGCGTGACGGCGGTGAGGCCGGTTACGTCGGTGATGCCGCGCGCCTCGAGGTCATTGGCGGTGAGCGCCGAGATCGAGATCGGGGTGTCCTGCAGGCTCTCGGCACGATAACGCGCCGTGACCACGATTTCCTCCAACTCCGCCGGCGCGCCGGCGTTCCTTGCAGGTTGGTCAGCTGGTCCCTGCTCCTCGGCAGAGGCAATGCCCCCACCGAAGGTCGACAAGGCCCCAACAAACACGACACTCGCGGCCCGTTTCGAGAAAATCGACATAATTGCCCCTCGTTTCCGCCCGCCTGACCGGGCTGCTTCAGTTCCCTAAAGTTCGCGCTTCTTTAACTCAGCGAGCGCGGATCTGTGATCTTGCCGTTGATGGCGGACGCGGCGACGGTGAGTGCCGAGCCCAGAAAATGCCGCGCCTGTGGATGCCCGTTGCGGCCCGGGAAATTGCGGGCCTGCGTCGAGATCATGACCTCGTCCGCGGCCAGCGCGCCCATGTTGAAAGCCTGATTGGAGCCCGCACTAGCGGGGAAGATGTTGGCTCCCGCCTTGTACAGCGTCTCGAACAGGCCTTCCTGGAGCGCGGCGAGATAAATTCCACGGGTCGCCGGCACGACCTGCAGCCGCACGCCGGGATGGACCTTCGCATTCGCAAAACACTTCGCGAGGGTGCGGATGTCACTCAAGCGGCCACCGGTGCTACCGCCCGCTTCCGCCACGTTGATTGGCGTTCCCACCGCGGCATCGATCGGCTTCACGTTACCCACGGTCGGCGGACAAGCCACCTGGGGCTCGATCTTGCTCACGTCGATGTCGACGATCTCGGCATAACGCACATCGGCGTCGTTGCGGAACAATTCGAAATTCCCGCCGCCCCCGGGGAGCGAGCGCACATATTCCGCGGTCTTCTCGTCCGGATTGATGTAGCCGCACTTGCCGCCCACATCGATCGCCTGCAACGGAAACAGGCAACGGTCGATGACACTCAACCCTTCGATGTAGGGACCCGCGTACTCGATCGCCTTGTAGATCGCGCCATCCTCGCCGAGGCGGCCAATCATGTATTGCGAGACATCGCGCGCCATGACTCCCGGCCCCATCGTGCCGTGGAAGTGGATCTTGATGGTGTGCGGCACCTTGAACCAGCCGGACTCGTGGACGAACCCCAGCGCGGCCATCGAGTTGTTGCCGATGCCCGTGGCGAAAGCGCCCAACGCTCCATACATCGGCGTGTGCGAATCGCAGCCGACGACGACCATGCCCGGCGAAACCAGCCCCGCCTCCATGATCACGTGATGAATGCTGCCGCAGCCGCTGTCGAACAGGTGCTTGATCTTGTGGCGCGCGGCGAACTTGCGCACCGCCGCCAGCGCTTCGGCGGCCTCACGCGTCGCGGGCGAGAAATTATGATCGAAGGCGAACACCACCTTGTCGGGATTGGCGATGCGCGCGCCTTCCATCTCGTTCTCGAACACCTTCATCACGAAATTCGCGCTCAGATCGTGCATCAGCATCAGGTCGACGCCGGTGATGACGACGTCGTCCGGCTTCACTGCCGCGTTGCCGCTCTTGCCGGCAAGGATCTTTTCAACAACGTTCATAGCTGCTGCCAACCGTCCGGTCCCTGGAGTCCGGTATCGCCGTAGTAGAGACGATTCTCGCCGCGTCTGATCATAACTTGTATCGAAGTGATCACATTTCGAGAATCGTCCTGCGGCGGCAAACCTTCCCAGGGGTAGCGTCCAGACAACAACTCCAGGTGAATGTCCGCGCCAGCCTGCGGCGGTAACACAGATGTAACGTTGACTGCATTTCGAGACAACTTAACCCAGTGTCCGTTGTACTCGAGCGCGACGGTGACAGATGAATTTTCGTTTACTTTGTGTCCGGCCGCCGGCAGCGGCGCCGTGCGCCCGTCGGATATCAACACGACGAGATCCTCGGCACCGGCACGGCGGAAGCGCCGTTCGAGCCGGCCCGCGAGCTCATAGTCGGTGAGCCCGATGGCGGCACGCGTAACCTCCGCTTCCAGAATTTCGCGCGCCAGCACTGCGCCGCGCCGGTGCATGGCCAGCTCCGACTCCGTCGCGACCGGCCGGAATGCAGCGCGCGGAATATCGACAAACGCCAGTTTTTCCGCGCCCAGTTGCGTAAACAGATCGTTGGGCAGCCCCGCCTGGTCCAGCATGCCCACCTTGCTCCAGCCCTTCTCCGCGCACAGCTTCACGAGCTGCCCCGGCAGACTGGGGCTCGGCAGAATCGTCTCGTGAACGGTGACCGTCTTGATCCAGGGATAGACCCGCGGCGAGAGCGCGCACAGCAGAATCGGTTTCTCACCGCGCGGCACGACCGTCAGCGCACGGTTCCAGTACGGCATGTAGTTCGAGATGTAGCGCACGTCATTCGAGCGGCACACATCCGAATACGCGACCAGCGCCGGAACCTCGAAGTCGGCGCACAGCTGGTACAGCGCGCTCAGGCGGGCCTCGAAGGCCGCGGCGGGCAACTCGGCCCGGTCCCAACTGATGAGTCCTCTTTTCATGACTGAAACAGCTTCTTTTCCGTCTTGTTGAGCGACACGCAGCCGGTTTCGGTGACCAGCAGCGTATCCCCGAATACCATGTAGCCCGAGAGCGGCAGGTAGGTGTTTGGATGCGCGATCACCACCATGTCGGGCTTTACGATGTAGTGAACGTTCTCCAGCACATGCGGGAACTCGTCGGGATACAGGCCCAGGTTGTGGCCGCGGACGCGTGTGTATTGCGGCCCGGTGTATTCGCCGAAGCCATGCCTGCGGAACACGTCGTTCTGCACGCGCGCGACATCGGAAATATCGACGCCGGGGCGTAGCAGATCCTGCGCGGCCTGCTGCGCCTCGGAGAAGATCGAATACGCCTGCAGCTGTTTGTCATTCGGCGCGCCGATCACCAGCGTCCGGCAGATCTGCGCGTAGTAGCCGTTCACCTGCGGGGTGAGCTCGGTGGTGACGCTGTCGCCGGGTTGGAACTTGCGCCCGGTGGGCGGCTTCATGCCGGTCACTTCGGTACCGCCGGAGGCGACCAGCATGAAGTTATCTTCGGCGCCGTTGGCCTTGAGAAAGGCTTCGACCTCGGCGACGAGCTCGTACTCCGTCATCCCGGGCTCGCACACCTTGACGAACTGTTGGTAGCCGCGGTCGGCGAGGTCAGCGGCTTTCCGAACCCACTCTATCTCTTCGGGAGTCTTGACGCGGCGGATCTCCTCGACATCGAGCGTCGCGGACACCGGAGCCGTCTTGACCGAGTCGCGCACCACCTGCACGAAGCGCGCTTCCATATGCTCCATGCCGTTGATGGCCACCACCGCCGCCTGCTCTTTCGCAAGCAGTGCAGCCAGTCCGTCGGCGAGCCGTATAGCCAGTGAGGCATTGCCATTCACCGCGGCGGCCACCGGCTCGAGATCCCAAGGATCGGTCACAATGGCGCGGACTTCACCGCTCTTGAACAGGGCGGCGACGGCCTGCGGCCCTTGGAAGTTCACATTCACCAGGCAGCGGAACAAGTCCTTGCGCCAGTTATCGCCGTAGAACAGCAGCACATCCCAGCCACGCTCGGCCATCAGCTCCAGGAAATGCCGGTGCCGGTCTCGATTCAACATGCGCGCTTCCATCGTCAAGGAGACACCGATTCCAGGAACCATTCGGTCGGCAGCTCTTTGCCCAGGCCCAGCGCCCGGGCGCGCTTCAGTACCGCGGCTCCCACGGCCGCGAACTGGATTCCCGAACCGGTGTTGTTGTTATAAAGAGTGATCTGCTCGGCGCTGGTGCGTCCCTTCACCTGCCCGGCGACGAGCTCCTGGATCTCGTGGATGTCGTTCCAGGCAA
>JAQGOE010000373.1 GCA_028293725.1 Gammaproteobacteria bacterium
CCGCATCGCCCTCGCCACCGTCGGCGGGGGAAGCCACCGCATGGTGAGCAGTCTCGTCGCGCGCACCGCTGGCGTCACCAACAGCGTCGCTACCACCCTCCTCACCCGCATGGCCGACAGTCGTGACCTCACCGACAGCCTCAACGGTATCGCCACCGCCAGGTCCCGCGGCCGCACTCTCCCCCTCAACCACAACCTCACTACTCAACAACCCCGCCACAGCCACAGCGACGCCATCGGTCCCCTCAACCTCAACCTCAACATCGCCATCAACCTTCTCAACCCCAAGCGCCCCGGCATTCGGCAACTCGAGCTGCAGGTTGTAGTCGCCCATGGCCTTGAGCTCTGCGAGCGGCGGCAGCTCGTCCAGGCTTCGCAGGCCGAAGTAATCCAGAAACTCCCGCGTGGTGCCGAGCAACTCCGGACGGCCAGGTACGTCGCGGTGACCGACGACGCGCACCCAGTTCCGCTCGATCACGGTCTTCACAATATTCGGATTCACGGCGACACCGCGAACCGCTTCGATCTCGGCGCGAGTGATAGGCTGGCGGTAAGCAATCAAGGCAAGCGTCTCGAGCAGCGCACGCGAATAACGCGCAGGTCGCTCCGGCCACAGGCGCGAGATCTCGGACGCGAATTCGCGCCGCACCTGGATGCGGAAACCGGCCGCCGTCTCCTTCACCTCGAGGCCGCGGTTTGAATATTCCGCGGCGAGGGCTTCGAGCGTCGCGCGGATGTCATCGACCTTCGGACGCGTGTTCTCGTCGAAAAGCTGACCCAGCTCGGCGATCTGCAGGGACTTGCCCGCCGCCAGCAGGGCCGCTTCGAGGACATTGCGGGTGTAAAACTCGTTCATGAGCTGGCCTCGTCAGGCGAAGGCGGTACGGCATTTTCCTGTTCCAGATCAGGCTCGTCGTCCGCGTCAGAATCGTCGATGAAACTCGGGTCCAGAGGCAGGTCCGTGATGACGGTCTCCACAGGAGTAATAGCAAGCTCCGGCACGGTGTCCACGGTGTCGGCGGTGTCATTGTCGGAGACCACACGCAGTGTGCGACCCGGTCCCGAAGCGCGCACATGCAACGGAGCAAACGGCTCCGCCTGCACGATTTCGACCAGACCCTCGCGCACTAGCTCGAGCAGCGCCATGAAGGTAACCGTAACCCCCATCCGCCCTTCGCTGTATCGGAACAGGCGGATGAATTCTACGAAACTCGCGTGCTCCAGAGAAGTAAGAATGTCACCCATCCGCGCGCGCACTGACAACCGCTCACGCTGGATGTGATGGTGAGCAAACATCTCCGAGCGCACGACGACATCTTTGAAGGCGAGCAACATTTCCTGCAGTGAGATCTGAGGAAGTACCCGGACGACCTGACGATCCTTGAGCTCGGCCGAGGTCGAGAATACATCGCGGTCGAGTCGCGGCAGCGCATCGATGTTTTCAGCCGCGCGCTTGAAGCGGTCGTATTCCTGCAGTCGCCTCACGAGCTCGGCGCGCGGATCTTCCTCGATGCCGTCGGCGTCCACCTTCGGCCGCGGTAACAACATCCGCGACTTTATCTCGGCCAGCGTGGCGGCCATGACCATGTATTCGCCCGCGAGCTCGAACTGCAGCCCTTCCATGAGCTCGATGTATGTCATGTACTGCCGCGTGATCTCCGCGAGCGGAATATCGAGAATATCGAGATTCTGCTTCCGGATGAGATACAACAGCAGATCGAGAGGGCCCTCGAACGCCTCGAGGAAAACCTCGAGCGCCTGCGGCGGGATATATAGATCGCGCGGCAGTTGTGTGAGCGGCTCGCCGTTCACCATGGCGAACGGCATCTCCACCTGCTCCGGCGCCGGTTCCAGAGGCGGCGGCTCCGGCGGGTCATTGGAGACCACAATCTTCAGTTCAGGTTTGGCTTTGGATGCCATGGTCAATCGGCACGCAGGTGCATGGCGCGTCGCACCTCATCGAGAGTCTGACGCGCCGCCTCGCGCGCCTTGTCGGCACCTTCGGCCACGATCCCGCGCACCAGCTCCGGGTTCTCCTCGAATTCCTGCGCGCGGCGCCGCATTCCCGAGACCTCTTCGACCACCTTGTCGATCACTTTCTGCTTGCAATCGAGGCAACCGATACCGGCAGTGCGACACCCTTCGACGACCCAACTGCGTGTGGCCTCGTCCGAATAGATCTTGTGCAGATCCCAGACGGGACACTTCTCCGGATCACCCGGATCCGTGCGACGTACCCGGGCGGGATCCGTTTGCATGGCACGCATCTTCTTCACGATCGAGTCGGGCTCTTCGCGCAAGCCGATGGTGTTGCCGTAGGACTTCGACATCTTGCGACCGTCGAGCCCGGGCACTTTGGGTGTCGTAGTCAACAACACCTGCGGCTCCGGCAGGATGGTGATGCCGGTGCCCTCGAGAAATCCGAGCAGCCGCTCCCGATCCGCCACGGTGATGCGATTGTTGCTTTGGACGAGCGCGCGGGCACGCTCGAGCGACTCGGTGTCGCCTGTTTCCTGGAACTTGCGGCGCAATTGCCGATAGCTGGTAGTGTTACGTCCACCGAGACTCTTCACGGCGCGCTCGACCTTCTCTTCGAAGTCCGGCTCGCGGCCATACAGGTGATTGAAACGCCGTGCCGTCTCCCGTGTCAGCTCGACGTGCGCGATCTGATCCTCACCCACCGGCACATAGGCAGCGCGATAGATGAGAATGTCCGCGCTCTGCAGCAGCGGGTAGCCGAGAAAGCCATAGGTCGCGAGGTCGCGATCCTTGAGCTGCTCCTGTTGGTCCTTGAAGCTGGGTACGCGTTCCAGCCAGCCCAGCGGGGTCACCATGGACAGCAGCAGATGCAGCTCCGCGTGCTCCGGAACGTGTGACTGGATGAACAAGGTCGACACGCCCGGGTTCAAACCGGCCGCCAGCCAGTCGATCAGCACATCCTTGATGTACTCCTGCAGACGCGAGGTATCGTCATAGCCCGTCGTCAGCATGTGCCAGTCGGCGACGAAGAAGAAGCACTCGTACTGGTACTGGAGCTCGACCCAGTTGCGCAGTGCCCCGTGGTAGTTGCCGAGGTGGAGACGGCCGGTCGGCCGCATGCCCGAGAGCACGCGCCGGGCGGCCGCTGGGGCGCTCAAACCAGCCCCCGCAGGAGGGCTGCGGGTAAGTTAAAGGACGAAAATGGTTTTGGCATCAACAAATTAGTACGCGACACAACGCTCAAAGATCCCTCGAACCTCCCGGGGTGCGCCCGTAAGTCGCGCTCGAAGCGCGCCATAGAGGCGCGCCATGGAGTCGCGCTCCAAGCGCGCCATGGATTATACCGCAGGCGACGCCATCGACCGCCTCAATCGCGGCCCCCCATGACGGGTCCCAGAGCGCCCTTGCCTTCACGCACGATTACCGGAGGCGTCACCGAAAGGTCCACGACCGTCGTCGGCTCGACCCCGCAATCACCACCGTCCAGCACAGCATCCAGATCATGCTCGAGGCGCGTCTGGATCTCGATGCCGCGAGTCAGAGGCTGCGGCTCATTCGGAAGCAACAGGGTGGAGCTCATGATCGGCTCCCCGAGCTCCTCGAGGAGCATCAGCGGCACCGGGTGATCCGGAATGCGTACGCCAATAGTCCGCCGTTTCTCGTGCTGGAGGCGGCGCGGCGTCTCACGGCTCGCATGCAGCAGAAACGTATAAGGGCCGGGCAGGCAGACCTTCAGAATCCGGAACTGCCAGGTATCGAGCTTGGCGAAATGGCCGACCTGCGCCAGCGAGTGGCAGACCAGGGTGAAATGGTGGTGCCGGTCGGCCTGGCGAATGCGCCGTACACGCTCCAGCGCGTTCTTGTCCCCGATATGCCAGCCGAAGGCGTAGCACGAGTCCGTCGGGTAGGCGATGACACCGCCGCCACGGACGATGTCCGCGGCGCGGCGAATAAGCCGCACCTGGGGGTTGACCGGATGCAATTCGAAATATTCGCCCACTGAAATCGCCAGCTCCGCTCGGTAATTGGAAGTTGCGCGGCACGCGTGAGACTATACGCGGCCATTTTTACCGGCTCGCGCCTTCACATACGGATCCATGCAGGCTCTGCTCGAGTTAGCGCCACTCGTGGCGTTCTTTGTCGCCTACCATTTTGGTGGAATTTACATTGCCACCGGCGTGCTCATGGCCGGCATGGCGGTATTGCTGGCCGTCGATTATCTCCTACATCGGAAGATTTCGCCGATGCACGCCCTGAGCGCGGTGCTCGTCTTTGGTCTGGGGGCGGCCACGCTCTTACTCCATGACAAGCACTTCATCCAGTTGAAGCCCACCATTCTCTTCTGGGTTGCCGGCCTCGCCTTCCTCGGGAGTTTCTGGATCGGCAAGCAGACGCTGACGGAGCGACTCTTCAGCGCCGCCCTCCAGGGCCAGGTGCGGGTGCCGGAGAGTCTCTGGCGCCGGATGAATACCCTCTGGGTCGTGTTCTACGGGCTGCTCGGAGAGGCCAATCTCCTGGTGGCGAAGTACGCGAGCGAGCAAACCTGGGTCTACTCGAAGATCGCGCTGACGGTGGTCACGTTCGTATTCGCCATCGCCCAGGTGCTCTATCTCGTCAAGCGTGGTGAACAGATAGCCCCGGAAACACCACCCCCGGTGCAGGAGCCGCCACCAGCCGTATGAGCGAGAATCCTTTGGCGGCCGAAATCCGCACAGCCCTTGAGCGTGAGCTCGCGCCCACGTCGATCGAGGTCTTCGACGACAGCGCCCGGCACGCAGGCCATGCCGGTGCCCGCGAGGGCGGCCATTTTCGCGTCACCTTGGTTTCCGCGGCGTTCACGGGGCGGGCGCAACTCGAACGTCACCGGATGGTCTATGCAGCCGTCGCATCCCTGATGGGCCGTGGCATTCACGCCCTGAACATTGTGGCCCGAACACCTGAAGAAGTTTCTTAGACAATCCCTATATCTCACTGAGAATACACATGAATTACGTTCGAATTCTTGCCCTGGCCAGCGTCCTCACGGCGCTCGCCGCGTGCCAGCCCAAAGGCGCGACCACGACCGCAACCGCGGATACCTCGCCCACGCTGGCGACCGTCAATGGCACCGCGATTACCCAGAATTTCTTCGACTTCTACGTCAAAGCCATCTCGGGCAAGAAACCCGCCGAACTGACGGCGGACCAGCAGGCGCAGGCGCTCGATAACCTCATTCGCGCCAACCTGGTTGCCCAGGAAGCGCAAAAGGATGGCACCGAAGCCACCCCGGACACCGCGGACATGCTCGTCCTGACACGCCTCAACGTCCTCCAACAGGCGATGTCCGAGAAATATCTCAAGGACAAGAAGCCCTCGGAGCAGGAGCTCCGCGCGGAATACGAGAATCAGGTCGCCACGCTGCCGAAGCTCGAATACCACGCCCGGCACATCCTGGTGGCAACCGAGCCGTTCGCGACGAGCGTCGTGCAGCGCCTCGAAAAGGGTGACAAGTTCGAGGACGTCGCGAAGAAAGAGTCGATGGATTCCTCCAAGGACAATGGCGGCGATCTGGGTTGGTTCACGCCGGACCGCATGGTGAAGCCGTTCGCGGAAGCCGTCGTCTCGATGAAGCCCGGCGACTTCACCCACAAGCCCGTGCAGACTCAATATGGCTGGCACGTGATCCAGCTGGTGGATACCCGCCCGCTGTCCCCGCCCCCGTTTGACCAGGTCAAGCAGCGCCTCGACCAGGTGGTGGAAGCCAAGAAGTTCAAGGGTTACACGGATGACCTGATCAGCAAGGCGAAGATCGATCGCACTGCTGCCGCGCCGGCCGCACCAGCTGCGGCGGCCACGACGCCAGCCCCGAAGACCGGCGGCTAACCTCGAAGCGCATCTGAACGACGAGCGGCGGGTCGAGTAAACCGGCCCGCCGTTTTTATTTGGCCCGGCCGCTCCGGGTCGAGCGCGCGCGCAACCTCGGTACGGCAATCCGCCGCGTTACTTCCTGGCAGCGCTCTTCTTACTCTCCAGCAGCGCCAGAAATCCCTTCTCATCCAACACCGCGACGCCGAGCTCCTCGGCCTTCTGCAGCTTCGATCCGGGCTCCGATCCCGCGACAACGTAACTCGTTTTCTTCGAGACACTCTTCGAGACCTTGGCGCCGAGCGCTATCAGTGCCTCCTGCGCCTCTTCCCGAGTCATGCTCTCGAGCGTCCCCGTCACTACGAAGGTCTGGCCGACCAGAGTGTCGTCACTCGCGACAGTCGGTAGCGGCTCGACATCGGGCCAGTTCACTCCTAACTTCCGCAGACGCTCAATAACGGCCTGGTGCTCGGGCGAAGCGACAAACGCCGCGACCAGTGCCGCGACGATAGGCCCCACGTCCGGCACCTGTTGGATGCGGGCGGCATCTGCCTGCAGCAGCTGTTCCAACTTGCCAAAATTCTGCGCCAGGGCGAGTGCCGTGGCCTCCCCCACCTGCGGAATGCCGAGTGCATAGAGCAGACGAGGCAACGTCGTGCGCTTGCTCTTCTCGACAGCGTCGATCAGATTCGCGGCCGACTTCTCTCCCATACGCTCGAGACCGGCCAGCTGCTCGCGGGTCAGGGCATAGATATCCGCGGGCGACTTGATCCAATCCCGCTCGACCAGTTGCTCCACGAGCTTGTCACCGAACCCCTCGATGTCCATCGCACGGCGGCTGGCGAAGTGCCGGATGGCCTCCTGACGTTGTGCGCGACAAGTAAAGCCGCCTGTACAGCGAGCGGCGGCTTCATCCTCGTCCTGCACGACCTTCGATCCACAGACCGGGCACGTGGGCGGCAGCGTCACCACGGGCAGTGAGTCGTCGTCCCATCCCGGCGGTCGCCGCTCGAGCACCACTCGCACTATCTCGGGTATGACATCACCCGCGCGTCGTACGACTACCGTGTCGCCAACACGAACATCCTTACGATGCACCTCGCCAATGTTGTGCAGAGTCACGTTGCTCACGGTGACTCCGCTTACAAACACCGGCTCGAGCCGTGCGACGGGCGTCAGAACACCGGTACGCCCCACCTGAAACTCGATCCCGCGGACGACGGTGAGCGCCTCTTCCGCCGGAAACTTGTGCGCGATGGCCCAACGCGGCGCACGCGATACAAACCCCAGACGCTCCTGGTCGGCGCGGCGATCGAGCTTATAAACCACTCCGTCGATCTGGTATGGCAGCGCCTTGCGCCGCGCACCCATGTCGCGGTAGTACGCGAGCAATCCGTCAACACCGTGGACGAGTTGCGCGTCCGGGCAGATCGGCAGGCCCCAGCCCTTGAAAGCTTTCAGCAGGCCGCTTTGATGATCCGGGATGCTGCCGCCCTCGACGGTCCCGAGGCTGTAGAAATAAAGTTGCAGCGGCCGCTTCGCGGTAATGCTGGAGTCCAACACCCGCAAGCTGCCCGCGGCGGCGTTGCGCGGATTGATGAATACCTTTTCGCCCGTCTCACGCGCAACCCGGTTCATGCGCTCAAACCCTTTGATGGGCATGAACACCTCGCCGCGAACCTCCAACACGTCGGGCGTCTTGCCGTGCAGCTGGTGCGGCACCGACCGAATCTTGCGCACGTTGGCGGTGACATCCTCACCGCGCGCGCCATCCCCACGGGTCGCCGCCTGCGCCAGCTTCCCGCGACGATAAATAACAGTGACCGCAAGCCCGTCGAGCTTCGGTTCGGCCCAGTAATCGAGCTCTCCTTCCACCCCTAACCGCTCGTGGATGCGTCGGTCGAAGCTCTGCACATCCTCTTCGCTGAACGCGTTGTCGAGCGAGAGCATCGGGACTTTGTGAACGACCTCGCCGAACTCTTCGCTCGGAGCGCCGGAGACGTGTTGAGTGGGAGACTCGGGCGTGATGAGGTCGGGATATTCGGCCTCGAGCGCCCGCAGCTCATTCATCAGCTTGTCGTACTCGGCGTCCGGGATTTCCGGCTCATCGAGCACGTAGTAGCGCTCGTCGTGATATCCGATCTGCTTCCGTAGCTCCGCAACGCGAGCCTCGGCATCGCGTCTCACGACGTCGCTTCCGTTCCCAGCGACTCGCGAATGGTTGCAATCCGCATGGGAGTCAACGGGCCGCCGCGCTCGTCCTGCAAAGCCCCCTGCAGCCGCTCGTTGAGGTTGCGCGCGGTGGCCAGCAGATCCTCGAAGGCTTTGAGCGGCGGCTTCGGACCGGGTAGCACGGCAAACAAGCTCAGGCCGCCGAAGCGCTGCACATCCATGGTCTCGGGATCGAACGTGCCCGGTTGACTGAGATTCGCTGCGCTCAACACGGCGCGGCCACTGCTGTCCGGCTTGTGGAAGATCTGAAACTTGCCCAGCACGAAGCCTTCAGAGGCCAGCGCGAGACGTAAGGCACGCCCGGCGAGCCGCTCAGGCGGAGGTGCGACGAGGCGCAGAGCGACGACGCGCCGTTGTTCGTCTGTGGGCCATTCGACAATGGGCTCGGTGACGGGCGTTACGTCGGCTGCGGTGAATCGCGGGGCGGCCGGCGGAGCAGGCGTTTCGGCATCGACGGACGCAGGGCCATCCAACTCAGGCGCACCGCCATCACGTTCAAATCCAACGTCGTCGCGAGAGGCCGTGAAGACTTCCGGCCCTGGCTGTCTAGCGATGGGATCCGCTGGCGTCTCTGGCGTTTCCGCCGCCCCAACCTCATCCGCCGAAACCGTATCATTCCCCGGCTCGACTGCCCCGTCACCAAACACCGCCTCGTTGAACTCCTGTACCTCGCTATCGCCTATGAGGAGCGGCTCAGGGTCGGCCAGGTCAATCCGGTTGGCGCTTCTCTTTGACGCCGGGGCAGGAATATCCAGGCGCGGCACATCATCGCCACCGATTGGCTTGATCCAGTCGGTAGCCGACATCGTCGGCTCCGATCGCTCACGGGTTCTGACCGGACCCGAATCCAGCACCGGCAGAGACAGCGTCGGCGGATCGACCAACGGCTCGCCCGTCTCCACGCGCCGCGCGTTCAGCGAGTCGTCCTCGATCTCCACGATCGGCAGGTAGTCCTGCGGCGAACTGGGCTCGCGCGCCCGCATCTCGGGCAACGTCAGAGCGGACTCGCGAAACATCGGGCCGGAGCCCGGATCCAAAGCCCGCTCCCGCTCCGCCGCCGGCGCGTGATCCGTGAACCGCTGGCGCTGTCTGCGCCGCTCGATCCACGCCAGCAGGATGACGAACAACACCCCGAGGGCCAGGAGTGTCCAGCGCAACTGAGGCATCGTCGAACCGCTCCCCGTTCAGACCGCCGCGAGCCGCAAGGCCTCGTCGACGTCGACAGCCACAAGACGCGACACACCGGGCTCGTGCATCGTCACGCCAAGGAGTTGCGACGCGAGCTCCATGGTTGTCTTGTTGTGAGTGATGAAGATGAACTGCACCTGGGAGGACATCTCTCGGACGATGTCACAAAAGCGCCCGACATTGTGCTCGTCGAGCGGTGCGTCGACCTCGTCCAGGAGACAGAACGGCGCCGGGTTGAGATCGAAAATCGAGAATACCAACGCCACCGCGGTAAGCGCCTTCTCACCGCCCGACAGGAGGTGGATAGTGCTGTTCTTCTTACCGGGAGGCCGCGCCATGATGGCGACACCGGCGCCGAGGATGTCCTCGCCCACGAGCTCGAGGTAGGCATGCCCGCCGCCGAACAGCCGCGGGAATTTCTCTTTCAGGCCGGCGTTGATCTTCTCGAAAGTCTCCTCGAAGCGGGTCCGGGTCTCCTTGTCGATGCGCTGCATCGCCTGCTCGAGGGTATCGAGCGCGGAGGTCAGATCCGCAAACTGCCGATCGAGGTATTCCTTACGCTCGGTCTGCTCTTTCAACTCGTCGATGGCGGCGAGGTTGACCTGGCCGAGCTTTTCAATATCGCCGCGCACCTGCACCAGCGACTGCTCCCAGTTCACCACGCTCGCATCGGCGGTGAGATTCTGCTGCACCTCGGCAAGCTCGAACTGGGTTTGCGCGAACTGCTCCGCGATGGCTTCGCGGCGCACCCGGGTTTCCTGTGCGGCGAGCTTCGCGGTTTCCATGGCTTCGCGGGCGGCGTTGACGAGTTGCTCGGCGGCGACCCGTTTCTCGTCCAATCCCCGCAACTCGAGGTCGGCATCCTCCAGCGCCCGGCGTGCCACGGACAGGTCCGACTCGACCTCGAGACGGCGCTCCAGCGCGTCATGCAATCGCGCCTCGAGCTGCAGAATCGGCTCGTCGCTGCCCGCCAGCTCTTGTTCCAACTCCTCACGACGGCGTACGAGCTGCTCGCGCTGCTCCACCATCCGACTGAGGCTCACTGATACCGAACTCTGCGTCGAGCGACGCGACTCGATCTTGATGAGCAGATCGCGTGCGCCCATCTGCGCAGCCTGCGCGCGAGAGCGAGCATTCGCCACGGCGTCGCGCCGATCCTCGCGCTCATTCTCGAGATCGTGACGGCGGGAGTCCAACTCACCCAACATCAGCAGCCCGCGATCGAGCTCGGCGCCGGCGCGTGCCAGTGCCTCCTGGGTGACGCCCTTCTCTTGCGCGACGTCGGCGGCCTCTTCCTCCAACCGCTCGCGGCGCAGAGTCGATTCCTGCGCACGGGCGCGAGTCGCCTCGAGCTGGCTGCGGAGTTCGGCGTGTTTGCGGTGCGCGGCCTGAATTCCCGACTGCGCGTGATCGCGGTCGGACTCCGCCCGAGCCAGCGACTCGCGCGCGGCGGCCAACGAAGCCTCGACTTCGTGAACACGCTCTTCAACAACAGTAACCGTGGCACGGAGTGTCTTGAGGCGGTGCTCGCGCTCGATGACTCCCGCGTGATGGTCGGCTCCGCGGCTCACACGCAACCAGTGGCGCCCTACCCATTCGCCGCCGCGCGTGATGACCGACTGGCCGGCCACGAGCGACGGGCGCATCTGGAGTGCGTCCGCCAGCGACTCAGCTGCCAGGACAGCAAACAGTTGGCCGGTGACGGCGGAAGGGCCTTTGACCTTTGTCGCGAGAGCAGTTGCAGATGACCCCCTGCCCGCGTCCGACAATGTGCCTTCGACGCCCGCCCCAGCTTCAGTGCCGGCGGCATCGCTCGAGCCCGTCGCGTGCACCAGCGCGATCCGGCCCTTGGACAACCCGGCCAACGATTCCGCTAGCCCATCGAGGTCGTCCACACAGACGGCCTCCAGATAATCCCCTAACGCTGTCTCAACCGCACGCTCCCAACCTGACTCAACCTCGAGAGTCTGGGCAACCCGGGGTTGGTGGGTCAGCCCCTTGCCGCTCAGCCATTCCGCGGCGCCGCCGGCATTGTCCGTTAGCGCTGCCTTTTGTACGGCCTCCAGCGAGGTCAGCTCGGCGCGAGCCTTCTCGCGCTCACCCCGCGCGGTTTCGAGGCGTTTCTCGGCCGCGAATTGCTCGGTGCGTAGTGACTGGACCTGTTCGACCGCGACGCTGAGAGCCTTGGAAAGCTCTTCACTGGCGGCTCGCGCGACAAACTCTTGTTCCGACAACGCAGCCAACTGATCGTTGGACTCCTGCGCCGACAGCGCGTCGCGCTCCAACGCCAGGCGATCAGCCTGTGCCGTGAGTCGCCGCAGCTGATTCTCGAGCTGTTCAATGCGGGCGCGCTCGACCTGCGTGGTCTGATCCGCAGAGCCCAGTGAGCGATTGAATTGTTCCCAGCGCTGTTGCCAATCCTGCAACGCCTGCTCCGCGGCTTCGAGGGCTTCAGCCGCCGCGGTTTCCGCGTGCTGCACCCCTTCCACCTCGGGTTCGAGCCGGGCAATCTCCTCGCGAACGGTCTCGAGCTGCCGCTCGTCGCGCTCGATATGGGCGGCGAGATCGGCAATCGTGGAGCGCGCCTGCGCCAGGTCGGTTCGCTGGCGATCACGCAGCTCGCGGCTGTGTTGGATCGTCTGCTCCATCCGCGAGATGTCAGCGCCTACCTCGTAGTACCGCCCCTGTACCGCGGCGACACGCTCGCTCTGGTCGTTGTGGAACGCCCGCTGCTTTTCGATCGCCGCTTCGGCGGCGCGCTGGTCGGCAAGGGCCGCCTGCATCGCAAGGTCGCGCTCGCGCATCGCCGAGTCGTGAACCTCGGCTCCGCCGTCGAGGTCCCGAAGTCGCAGGGCGAGCAGCTCCGCGGTCAGGCGGCGCTCCGTTTCCTTGAACGCCTGATAACGGCGCGCGGTGGCGGCCTGGCGTTGCAGGTGACGGATCTGCTTTTCGATCTCGTCGCGCACGTCCTGCAGGCGCTCGAGATTCTCGCGAGTCTCGTGGATGCGGCTCTCGGTCTCCTTACGGCGCTCCTTATAACGGGAGATTCCGGCAGCCTCCTCGATGAAGGCGCGCATGTCGTCGGACTTCGCCTCGATTACACGGGAGATCATGCCCTGCTCGATGATCGCGTAGCTGCGCGAGCCGAGGCCGGTGCCGAGAAAGAGGTTCGTGATGTCCTTGCGGCGGCAGCGGGCGGAGTTGATGAAATAGCCCGATGAGCCGTCGCGCGAGACCTGGCGCTTGAGGGAGATCTCGTTGTAGTTCGCGTAGACGCCGCCGATCTTGCCATCGGAGTTGTCGAACACGAGCTCCACGGAGGCCGTACCCACCGGCTTGCGCGCGGAGGATCCGTTGAACACGACATCCGCCATGTTCTCGCCGCGAAGGTGCTTCGCCGAAAGCTCGCCCATGACCCAACGCACAGCGTCGATGACGTTTGACTTGCCGCAACCGTTCGGCCCCACGACGCCGGTGAGATTGCTGGGGAAGCTGACTTGGGTGGGATCGACGAAGGACTTGAAGCCGGCGAGCTTGATCTTGGTCAACCGCATCTTGGAGGGTCATCCGACTCGTAAGAAATAATGACGTAGTATAGGGCCCTTCGAGACACTGCGCGTAGCGCATGAGCATATGCCTTCGACACCGACTACCGAGCTAGAGACCTTTCCGAATCCGTCGCCCGAGCGCGACTACACCATCCGGATGCAGATTCCGGAATTCACCTGCCTGTGCCCGAAAACCGGCCAGCCAGATTTTGCGACTCTCGAGCTCGAGTATGTCGCCGACCGGTCGTGCGTGGAGCTGAAATCCCTGAAGACCTATATCTGGTCTTTCCGCGACAGGGGGACCTTCCACGAGGCGGTGACGAACGAGATTGCGGATCACCTCGCAACGGCCACTTCCCCGCGCTTCCTGCGGCTGACCGCCCGCTTCAACGTCCGGGGCGGTATCTACACGACGGTCGTCGTGGAGCGGCGCAAAGCCGGCTGGCAGGCCGCCCCCGCCGTCACATTACCTTAACGCGGGCTTAACTCGCCATTGTCCGGCTCACGGCGCTGTACACAACCGAGGGCGCTTGTATAATCGCCCGTCCTTCATTAGGCCCATGCTTTCTGAGGAGCGATCGATGCCGGCCAAGAAACCCGCGCCTAAAGCCGCGAAGGGTAAAACGGCGGCAAGCCGGCCAGCGGCGGTGAAAAAGACCGCAGTGGCCCGCAAGCTGCCTGCCGAGCGAGTCAACGCCACGGCGGCACACGTACGCAAACCCGCGCCAGCGCCTCTCAAGGTGGCGGCGCACCCACTTTCCATGACTACGGAAGAAACCATAGAGATGCGCAAGGCTGGACCCGCCGCCCCTGAGGTGGCACCGAAAGAGTCGCCCAGCGCTCCTAGCGAAATTCTGGCACCCACGCGCCCGGGCTTGTCCCAGACGCTGAGTGCTGCCGACAACGACGAAAGCGACAGCGTCGAGCCTGGAAGCCTGCTAGCAGGCCCACGCAACGTTCAGCCGTACATCGTCAAACGCGGCGAACAGTACATGAGCAAGGAGCAGACGGAGCACTTTCGCGAGATTCTCCATAGCTGGAAAAACGACCTCATGGTTGAGGTCGACCGGACCGTCACTCACATGAAGGACGAGGCCGCGAATTTTCCAGATCCCAACGACCGCGCCACCCAGGAGGAGGAATTCAGCCTCGAGCTGCGGACCCGCGATCGGGAGCGCAAATTGATCCGCAAGATCGACGAAGCGCTCAAGCGGCTCGACGACGGCTCCTACGGCTACTGCCTGGAGACGGGCGAAGAGATCGGGATCAAGCGCCTCGAAGCACGTCCCGTGGCCACCCTGAGCATCGAAGCGCAGGAGCGTCGCGAGCGTCGCGAACGGCAGTACGGCGACCGCGACGACCGGTACCGATAAACCTGATCTCGGCACCGAGGCCGACCTCGGCGCCGGGTCGGGCGTCGGCCCAGCGTCCCCCAGCGCGGCGTACTGGTGTACGCCGGCAAAAACCACGCTTTTTGCCGGCCGCCAGATCGAAGTGCCGCGCCCGTCCGCCGAAAGCGCCGCAGGCGACTTTCGGCCAAATTACATAGGCCGCTTCGCGCCCTCGCCGACCGGCGCGCTGCACTTGGGATCCCTGGTTGCAGCGGTCGGCAGTTTCCTCGATGCGCGCCAAGCCGGCGGCCGCTGGCTGCTGCGCATGGAGGACCTCGATACCTCCCGCGTGATACCGGGCTGCGGCGACGAAATGCTGCGCACCCTGGAGGTTTTCGGACTCCACTGGGATGGTGAAGTTGAATTCCAGAGCCGCCGTACCCCGCTTTATGCCGAAGCGCTCGAATCGTTACGGGCTATCGGCCGCACTTTTGAGTGCAGTTGCTCGCGGCGCGAGCTGGCCGACAACTCAGAAACCGGTTACCCCGGCACCTGCCGCGATGCGCCACCCCCCTGTGGTCCAACAGCAACACGATTCCGGGTCAATGACCCCGATGTTGTGTCATGGATGGATCGCATTCAGGGTGAATGTCGATTCGAGCTGGGAACATTTCGGGATCCCGTTGTCAGGCGCCGTGATGGTGCGTTTGCCTACCAACTTGCCGTCGTAGTCGATGACGCCGCGCAAGGTGTTAGCGACGTCGTGCGCGGTGCCGACCTGTTGCAGAGCACGGCCTGGCAGATCCACCTGCAACAGGCTCTGGCGCTGCCTACGCCGCGTTATGGGCACCTGCCGCTCATCATGGAGGATGAGCACGGAAAACTCAGTAAATCCAGGCGTTCGCTCGCCATAGACCCCGCCAGGGCCAGCGACCAACTCCATACGGCGCTCGGGTTGTTGAATCACCTGCCCCCCGCCGAGCTTCAGCAAGCCCCTCCCAACCTGCTCCTTGCCTGGGCAATCGCGAATTGGCGTCTAGACAGGTTCCAAAGTACACAAAAAGTTGTCGTTTCAAGACCAATGTCGCACGTTTGATTTGGGTTCGTCGCGACAATGTACTAATGTATACGAGACTAAAGTAGGTGAGCGAGCCGATCCTGACGCCCTGGGACCGGGAAGGTCCCGTTTAGACCATGAGGGCAGAGAGATGAGCGAACTGCGGACGATCAAGAAATATCCGAATAGGCGGCTGTATGACACCGTGGAGAGCCGATACATCACGTTGTCCGATATTCGGAGACTAGTCATCGAGCGCATTGATTTTGTAGTCATCGACAAAAAAAGCCAGGAGGACATTACCCGCTCGATCTTGTTACAGGTCATCGCCGAGCAGGAACATGGAGTTGAGCCACTGATGAGCAGGGACTTTCTCTCGCACATCATCCGTTCGTATGGCGGAGCCACTCAGGGAATGATTGGGAGTTACCTCGAGCAGAGTCTGAAGCTGTTCGCAGGCCAGCAACGCGACGCCCGGGATCGCACCAAGGGTGTCGGCGACGCTGAGCCGGCTCTTCCTCTCAACAATCTGGCGCAAAAGAACTACCAGCGCTGGCGGCAGGTTCAGGATGAGATCTACCGTACGCTCCTGAATGCAGGACGTAATGCCGGAACAAGAAGCGAGTTGGTCGAGGAAGAAAAGAACGGAGTGAGTTACTCCCACGCTGCGCACGAGTGACCGGGGAAGTAAAAAAATAGCGCAGGAATTACGGGGCTCACGTCACGAGCCCCGTAGATCCGGGAAAGATAAGGACGAGCCGCCGCAAGGCGGCTCGGAAAGGTCTCAGGCTGCTGCGTCGACGTCGCGCATGGAGAGGCGGATGCGCCCCTGACGGTCGACTTCGAGAACCTTCACGCGCACCACATCGCCTTCCTTGAGCTTGTCGCTGACTCGCTCGACGCGCTCGTTGGAAATCTGCGAGATGTGTACGAGTCCATCGCGTCCGGGAAGGATCGTCACGAAGGCACCGAAATCCATGAGGCGTGCGACCTTACCTTCGTAGATACGTCCGACTTAGACGTCGGCGGTGATGAGCTCGATTCGGCGCAGTGCCTCACGACCCGCGGCACCGCTGACGGAGGCGATCTTCACCGTGCCGTCGTTCTCGATGTCGATCGTCGTGCCGGTTTCCTCGGTGATCTGCCGGATCACCGCACCACCCTTGCCGATTACGTCGCGGATCTTCTCCGGATCGATCTTCAGCGTGATGATCGAAGGTGCCCACTCGGACATCTTCTCGCGCGGCTCGCGGATGACCTTGTTCATCTCGGCGAGAATGTGCAGGCGGCCTTCGCGCGCCTGATCGAGCGCCACACGCATGATCTCGGGCGTCACGCCTTCGACCTTGATGTCCATCTGCAGCGCCGTCACGCCATCCTTCGTGCCCGCGACCTTGAAATCCATGTCGCCGAGGTGGTCCTCGTCACCGAGAATATCGGTCAGAACCTTGAAGCGGCTGCCTTCCAACACGAGGCCCATCGCCACACCGGCTACGGGAGCCTTCACCGGCACGCCCGCATCCATCAGGGACAGTACGGTGCCGCACACGCTCGCCATGGAGCTGGAGCCGTTGGATTCGAGAATTTCCGAGACCACACGGATAACGTACGGGAACGTCTCCATGTCAGGCATCACAGCCTTTACGCCGCGGCGTGCGAGGTTGCCGTGGCCAATCTCGCGGCGCTTCGGCGAACCCATCATGCCCGTCTCATTCACAGAGAACGGCGGGAAGTTGTAGTGCAGCATGAACGGCTCGCGGCGTTCGCCCTCGAGGCCGTCGATGATCTGCGAGTCACGGCCGGTGCCGAGCGTCGTGACCACCAGGGCCTGCGTCTCGCCGCGCGTAAACAGAGCGGAGCCGTGAGTTCTGGGCAGTACGCCCACTTTCACGGTGATCGGACGGACGGTCTTCGCATCGCGACCGTCGATACGCGGCTCACCATTCAACACGCGCTGGCGCACGATGTTGCTTTCGAGCTTGTGCAGTACGGTGTCGACCTGGTCCTCGTTCCACTTCGGGGACTCGCCGCCCGTGAGAGTCGTGGTCGTCTGCTCTTTGATCTCTTTTACCCGGGACTGACGCTGCAACTTCTCGGTGATCGTATATGCCTGGCCCAGGGCGGCATGCGCGTGCAGCGCAACAGCGCTGACGAGATCCGGATCATCGGCAGTCGGCTGCCAGGTCCAGCGCGGCTTACCCGCTTCAGCAACGATTTCCTTGATGACCTTGATGGCAATCTGCATCTGCTCGTGGCCGAAGACCACTGAGCCCAACATGACTTCTTCCGACAGGCCTTTGGCCTCGGACTCGACCATCAACACCGCGTTCTCGGTGCCGGCGACGACCAGGTGCAAGTCAGAGGTCGTCAGATCTTTGTTCGTCGGATTCAACAGGTACTTGCCGTCCTTCCAGCCGACGCGGGCGGCGCCGATGGGACCGTTGAACGGTAAACCCGAAATCGCGAGTGCGGCGGACGCGCCTAACAGCGACGGAATGTCCGGATCGATCTCGGGATCGACGGACAGCACGGTGGCGACCACCTGCACGTCGTTGTAGAAGCCATCTGGAAATAAGGGGCGGATCGGCCGGTCGATGAGACGCGACGTGAGCGTCTCCTTCTCGGTGGGCCGGCCTTCACGCTTGAAGAACCCGCCGGGGATACGACCCGCGGCATAGTGCTTCTCGACGTAATTCACGGTGAGCGGGAAGAAATCCCGTCCCGGAGTGGCGGTCGATTTCGCGACCGCGGTAACGAGTACCACGGTATCGCCCATGGAGACGCGTACGGCACCACCGGCCTGGCGGGCCATTTCGCCCGTCTGGATGGTGACCGTGTTGGAACCGTATGGAAAAGACTTGCTGACGACGCTCAAGCTGCATTCCTCGAGGTGGAAAACGGGGGGTAAAAACACAAGGGCCGCACGTTCGTGACGGCGGCCCTTAGTTTTTAGCGGCGGAGTCCCAGGCGCTCGACAAGCTCCTGGTACTTCTGCGGTGAGGTGGATTTCAAGTAATCGAGGAGCTTGCGCCGTTGGTTCACGAGCTTCACCAGCCCACGACGCGACGAGTGATCGCTCTTGTGTGCTGCGAAATGCCCGCCGAGACCATTAATCCGCTCGGAGAGAAGCGCTACTTGTACTTCGGGAGAACCGGTGTCGGCCGGCCCGCGGCGGTATTGCGCGAGGATGCCGCCCTTTTTCTCGCTGGTTAAAGCCATTGCCAGATGATCCTGCTTATGTATCAAACCCTTTTTGGAAGCCGCCAATTGTACCCGTCCAGCAGCCCTTGCCACAAGTTTGCAACGTAGTTTTGCGTGGGGAACCGCGATCGCGACCGGGTTACGCCCTTGAGCCCCGATTGCCAAGGTAAAGTGAGCCCGGTGCCATACTGGGCACTTCGAGGAAGGAACGATGACCAAGCCGCTCGTCTGGGCCGTTGTGCTGCTGGCGTTGCTGACCGGATGTGCCGTCGGCCCTTTTCCCCAGCGGAACAAGACCGTGAATACGGCTCTCGCCGGCGCTTGCCTCGCGGTACAGCTCGCCCCATGCACCATCGCGGCCTCCGCGGATGACAAGACGAGCGCGAATGAAGCCCACGCGGCCTCCGTGAGAGCCGCTGCGCAGCAGAAAGCAGATGCGGCCAGCAAGGACGCCGCGCAACGTTCCTCGTGCCTGACGGAAACCGGTCCGCGATTGCCCGTGCAGCCAAGCCAGTGCTCGGCGTATGCGCAGACCGAGTGAGGGACGGCAGGGAGTACAATAGTCGTACGGAAATTGACCGCTCCCGCGGCAGATGCCGCCGCGGGGAGCCGCAGGAGTGAAGGGCATGTTCAAATCTCTACTGACCGGCGCCTGTCTACTGGCCGTGCTCGCCGGGTGCGCTTCGGCGCCACAGAAGCATGCGGATACCACGGCTGCGAGCACGACGTGCCTCACCTCGGGCTCGCGAATCCCGCTTAGCCCAGGAGATTGCGCTGCGCTGGGGCAATCCTATTCCGGCGATGAGCTGCGCCAGACGGGTCAAGTCAACCCTGGTGCGGCCCTGCGAATGCTGGATCCTGTAGTCCACTGAACAGTCGCCGGGGACGTACGGTCCCGTTACCGTCTGACGCGCCTATTCCCAGGAATTGGCCAGCCTCGTCGTAGAGCCGCACTCGATCCGCGGCAGCGATGCCAACGCTTGTGGCATTCCCCGCGATCGAAACAGGCTGGCCGTGCATGAGGCGGGTTACTTCGGCAGCCGCGAGCGACACCTTCGGTAAATGACCAAGGGGCCAGTCGGCAGGCAACACGCGCGGCCACCTGCCCTGCTCCCGCGCCTCGGCCACCGACTCCAATGTCTCCATCGGCTGGGCTTCGAACGGCTCGACATGAACGCGCCGAAGCAATGTGACGTGCCCGCACGTGCCGAGCGCCTTCGCGAGGTCCTCGGCGAGCACACGGATATAGGTCCCTTTCGAGCACACGGTCTCCAACTCTATGCGGTCGGCCGTGAATCCCAGCACCTGCAAGTCAAATAGTTCGATCTCCCGCGCGGCGCGCTCGACTTCGATACCCGCGCGAGCCAGTTTGTACAGCGGCTGACCGTCGCGCTTCAAAGCGGAGTACATAGGGGGGATCTGAGTCTGCCGGCCCAGAAACCGCTGGCGAACCGCATCGATCACCGCGGCGTCGAGCGTCGGCAGCGGCGCGGTTTCGACGACGGCGCCCTCGGTATCACCCGTCGCCGTGCGGGCACCGAGTCCAATGGTGAACCGGTAACACTTGCGTCCAGAAAGGACGTCACCGGCGATTTTCGTCGCCTCACCCAGGCAGATGGGCAACATTCCGGTCGCCAAGGGATCGAGGCTCCCCACGTGGCCCGCCTTCTCGACGCCGAGAGTCCGGCGCACCCGTTGCAATGCCGCGTTCGACGACAGGCCCAGTGGCTTGTCGAGCAGCAGGATTCCGCTCTGCATAAGAGTGAGGGCGCCTAAGGCTTTTCGGCGTCGGGGTCAGAGTCGGCGTGTTGGGCGCCGGGAGAGTCGTCGTTCGCTGCGGACTCGCTGGCAGCAGCACTGGCGCGATCGCTTTCTACAGCGCGGTTGATGAGCCCTGTCAGGTGCGCTGCTTTGTCTGCCGTGTCATCGATCAGGAATTCGAGCCGCGGTGCATGCCGCAAGCGCAGGCGGCGTCCAATCTCACCTCGCAGGAACCCGCCCGCGCGCGTAAGTCCCTCACGCACCTGCTCCCCCGGATTTTTCGAAGCAAAGGGTGTGAAGAACACACGAGCGACACCCATATCGGCCGCGAGACTCACGGCCGTTATGGTGACGTTTCCCACGCGCGGGTCTTTCACCTCGCGCGCAATGAGCTCGGAGAGGACGCGTTGGATCTCCGATTCGATCCGGCGTGTGCGGGCTTCCGCCATTAGTTACGCGTCACCCTGGCGATCATTCCAGCGTCCTCGCAATCTCGACTCGGGAGAAGCACTCGATCTGGTCGCCGGCGCGGACGTCCTGGTAGTTCTTCACGCCGATGCCGCACTCCACACCCGCACGAACCTCGCTCACGTCGTCCTTAAAGCGGCGCAGCGATTCCAGCGCACCCTCGAAGATCACGACGTTCTCGCGCAGAACACGGATGGGGTTGTTGCGCTTCACGACGCCTTCCGTAATCAAACAGCCGGCGACGACGCCGAACTTGCTGGAGCGGAATACATCGCGCACCTGCGCCACACCCACGATCGTTTCCTTGATCTCCGGCTGCAACATGCCCGAGAGCCGCGCCTTAACGTCATCGATGGCTTCGTAAATGATGCTGTAGTAGCGCACTTCGACGCCGAAGTCCTTGATCGCTTCGCGAGCGCCCGAATCGGCGCGAACGTTGAAGCCGATGATGAGACCCTTCGATGCCGCGGCGAGCTGCACGTCGGATTCGGTGATGCCACCCAGTCCGCTCGCGATCAGCTTGACCTGCACTTCGTCGGTGGAAAGCTTCAGCAACGATTCGCGCAACGCCTCGGCGCTACCCTGCACATCCGCCTTGATGAGCACCGCGACAATGCCGATTTTGGCCTCGCCCATCTGCGAGAAGACATCTTCGGCTCGCGTCGCACGACTGGCGAGCTTCACATCACGGAACTTACCCTGACGGTACAGGGCAACCTCACGCGCTTTGCGCTCGCTCTCGGCGGCGAGAAACTCGTCGCCCGCATTTGGCGGGCTCGACAAACCCAACACCTGGACCGGCATGGAAGGCAGAGCGTTCTCCACCGGCTTGCCGTTCTCATCGAACATGGCGCGGACACGGCCAAATTCAGAGCCCGCGATGATGGGATCACCCATATGCAGGGTACCCTTCTTCACCAGCACGGTAGCAACGGCACCGCGGCCCTTTTCGACGCTCGACTCGATAACGATGCCGGACGCAAGGCCATCGCGGGGAGCACGAAGCTCCAGGACTTCCGCCACCAGCAGGATTGAGTCCAGCAACTGGTCGACGCCCGCACCGGTGCGAGCCGAGACCGGCACGAAGATGTTCTCGCCACCCCAGTCTTCCGGGATGACATCGTGTTTCGCGAGCTCCTGGCGCACGCGATCGAGGTCAGCGTCGGGCTTGTCCATCTTGTTGACAGCGACGACGATCGGCACACCCGCCGCGCGGGCATGCTGAATTGCCTCGATGGTTTGCGGCATGACGCCGTCATCCCCAGCGACAACCAACACTACTACGTCAGTAGCCTTCGCACCGCGAGCACGCATCGCCGTAAAGGCGGCGTGGCCCGGAGTATCGAGGAAGGTGATGCTGCCTTTCGCGGTCTCAACGTGATAAGCGCCGATGTGCTGCGTGATGCCGCCAGCTTCACCCGCGGCAACCTTCGTTGTCCGGATGTAGTCGAGCAACGAGGTCTTGCCGTGGTCGACGTGACCCATGACGGTAACGACGGGCGGACGCGGCTCGGTAGCAACAGCTTCCTCACCCTCAACCTTCACACCCTGCAGATCCTCTTCGATCTGGTTCTCTTTCAGGACCTTCGCCGTGTGACCGAGCTCTTCGACCACGAGCACCGCGGTGTCCTGGTCGATCGGCTGGTTGATGGTGGCCATGACGCCCATGTTCATCAATACCTTGATGACTTCGGTCGCCTTGATAGCCATCTTCGCCGCGAGATCCGCGACGGTGACGGTCTCACCGACACTGACTTCGCGCACGACGGGAGCCGTAGGCATTTCGAAACCGTGCTTGCCGCCGTCGGAAGACGACTGCATCGGCCTGCCCTTCATACGGCGCTTTTTCTTGTAGCGCGAGCTTACGTCGCCAGCAACATGCAACTCCTGACGCCCATATCGAGTATTGGCGTCTGGGCTGCCGGGCGCAGCGGCCGGGCGCGCTGGCGGCGGGGAAGCAGGAGCTCGTGTCTGCGCGGCCGGAGCAGGCGCGGCGGCCTGCTGAGGCGGCTGGTGCTGCTGAGGTGCACCCTTATTACGCTGCGGCGGCGCGGCCGCAGCGGACTGGTGCGGACGCTCACGCGTCTGCACGGGCGGAATAATCTGCGGCCGTTGGAACGTTGGGTCGAACACAGGTTTGGCAGGCGGCTCGGGCGCACGCTTCGGCGGCTCCGCCGCGGCGCGTTTCGGGGCCTCTGATTCCGGCGGTCGCTTCAGCGCCTCTTCGCGCTCACGCGCGCGACGCTCTTCCTCTTCACGCGCAGCCTGCTCGGCAGCACGCAGCGCTTCTTCCTGCGCCTTCTTCTTCGCGACCTCTTCTTCAACGCGGCGGCGGGCGTCGGTTTCGATGCGCTCGCGCTCGAGGCGCTCGGCTTCGACACGGTCGTGCTCGCGCTGTACGGCCTCTTCGGCCTCACGACGCTTCGAGTCTATCTCGTCCTGCTGTTGACGAGCCTTTTCCTGCAGCACATCGCGTTTGATGTACGTGCGCTTGGTACGCACCTCGACATTAACTGTGCGGGCACGACCCTGTCCGCTGGAGAGCTTGATCTCCTGCTGCGACTTGCGGCTGAGAGTGATTTTGCTGGGCGCGGCATTGCCGCTCTCACCACTGCCGTGGCTACGGCGCAAGTGTGTGAGGAGCTCCAGTTTAGCATCATCGCTGATGCGATCGTCCGGGCCTTCCACTTTGATGCCCGCCTGATCGAGTTGCACGAGCAACCGATCGACCGGTACCTTCAGGACCTCGGCGAATTGGGAAACGGTTACTTCTGCCATAGGCTAAAACCTCACTCGGGACTTCGCTGTCGGTCGAAAGCGGCCTGCGGCCCTTTCAACCCGTGAACAAAAGGCGTGGCTTTTGTTCACTCAATGTCCCGCGTCGAACCACGGCGCTCGGGCCGTCATAATGAGTTTGCCGGCCTCTTCAGCCGTCAAACCTTCGATGTCCGCGAGATCGTCTACTGCCTGGTCGGCAAGATCCTCGCGCGTGCGTACTCCGCGACGCGCCAGGGCCAGCGCCAGATCGGGACTCATACCCTCGAGCAGCAGCAGATCGTCGGCGGGCATCGACTGATCGAGCGTCTCCTCGCTCGCGATCGCCTGCGTCAGCAGGACATCACGGGCGCGATTACGCAACTCTTTGACAATGTTCTCATCGAATTCCGCGATTCCGGCCAGCTCGGCCTGCGGCACATAGGCGATTTCCTCCACGGTGGAGAAACCTTCCTGCGCCAGGATCGTCGCGACGTCCTCGTCCACATCGAGCTGCTTCATGAAGTTCTGCACCAACTCCTTGGCTTCGGTCTCGCTCTTCGCTTCGGCGTCCGATTCCGTCATCACATTCAGATCCCAGCCCGTGAGCTGGCTGGCGAGCCGGATGTTCTGGCCGCCACGGCCGATCGCCTGCGACAGCTTTTCCTCGGAGACGGCGATGTCCATGCTGTGCGAGTCCTCGTCCACCACAATGGACATGACTTCGGCAGGTGACATGGCGTTGATCACAAACTGCGCCGGATTTTCGTCGTGGGGAATGATGTCCACACGCTCACCGGCGATCTCGTTCGAGACTGCCTGTACCCGCGAGCCGCGCATACCGACGCAGGCACCGACGGGGTCGACGCGCGGGTCGTTGCTGCGTACCGCGATTTTCGCGCGGACGCCCGCGTCCCGGGCCGCGCCCAGAATCTGGATGAGGCCCTGGCCAACTTCCGGGACCTCGAGCTTGAACAGCTCCATGAGGAACTCGGGCGCCGTGCGGGTCAGGAAAAGCTGCGGTCCGCGGGGCTCCGAGCGGACTTCCTTCAAGAACGCCTTGATGCGGTCCTGGGGCTTCACCTGCTCGCGCGGGATCATGTCCGTACGCGGGATAAAACCTTCCGCGTTACTGCCCAGATCGACATAGATGCCGTTACGATCGACGCGTTTCACGACACCACTGACGAGGGTGTTGACGCGTTCTTTGTAGGCGTCCACCACCTGCGCGCGCTCGGCTTCGCGCACCTTCTGCACGATAACCTGCTTCGCCTGCTGGGCGGCGATGCGTCCGAAGGCCACCGATTCCAGCGGTTCCTCGACGTGACCGCCAACCTCAACGGTGGGCTTGAGGTCCCGCGCGTCCTCTAAACGCAGCTCCCGCTCGGGGACCTCCAGCTCATTGGAATCGTCCGCGAATACCTTCCAGCGGCGGAAGGTCTCGTAGTCGCCGCTCTTGCGATCGATGGCCACACGCGCATCCCACTCTTCCCCGTGTTTCTTACGGGTAGCGGACGCCAGCGCCGCCTCCAGCGCCTCGAAAATCACTTCTTTATCGACGCCCTTCTCGTTCGAGACGGCATCGACAACCATCAAAATTTCCTTGTTCATAATCATTTTCTCTACGCGCTAAAGCGCGGGACTTACGGACATCGCGCCAAAGCGCGCGAAGCCCGGAGATTTAGCAGCGCGCGGACGCGCCGGTAAGAAGGCCCGCCTCAAAAGCCCTTACGGCTCAAGTGGAGCGAGTCTCGCCTTGCCAATCTCCCCGAACGGCACCTCTACCTTTTCTTTATCGACTTCCAACGTAATGCCCGAATCGCTCACCGCTACCAGGGTGCCCGTGTAGCGGCGACGGCCGGCACGCGGGACCCGCAACTCAACCAACACACGCTCGCCCGTAAAGCGCACGAAATGCGCCGGGACACGCAACACCCGGTCGAAACCAGGCGATGACACCTCGAGCGTATACGCGGTGGGAATAGGATCGTCGACGTCGAGCAGTGCCGCTACTTCGCGGCTCGCCCGCTCACAATCCTCGACTCTGATCCCCTCGGGCCGATCGATGAAGAGGCGCAGTACTGCACTGCTGCGCCCCGCGGCGTATTCGAGCTCAACGAGCTCGTACCCCAGCCTCCCGAGCAGAGGCTCAATGAGGACGATGAGCCGCTCTCGCAAGGTCGCCGTCATCGCATCTTCCCGCCGCCACAAACAAAAATGGGCCGCGAGGCCCAAAAAAATAAAGCCCCTCGGGGGGCTTTCCAGTCAAGCACTTTCGGTCGATCCCCTATGGTCGCTCGCGCGCGCCACAGGCCTGCCATCGTCCGCCCCCTCGCACCGAGGGGCTCGAAGGGGCGCGCATTCTACCCAAAGTCGCAGGTAAGCGAAACCCGTAATTCACAAGGTTGCATTTCGCCCTGACGCGCCGTCCACTTGAAGGTCGACTATACTTGTATAGACAACCACCTCGCCCAATGGCAGGATATCCCCAGACAACGTCCAACAACGAGCTTAACCGTGGCGTTTCCTCCGGCTGCCGCCCGCTACCTGCAGGTGAAGCAATTCGTTCTCTCGCGGATTTCCGCCGGGGCGCTGGCTGTCGGCGACCGCGTGCCCTCGGAGAACGAGCTGGTACGTGAGCTCGAAGTTTCGCGCATGACCGCCAATCGCGCCCTGCGCGAGCTCGCCGCGGACGGCGTGCTGGTCCGGGTCGCGGGTGTTGGCACCTTCGTGGCTGAGCAACGGGCGCAGGCGCATCCGTTGGAAGTCCGGAACATCGCCGACGAAATTCGCTTACGCGGCCACGCCTATCTAGCGAAAGTCGTGTCTCACGGCTCCATCGTGGCATCCCGCGAGTTGGCCGAGCGTTGCGGGGTCGCGCCGGGAGCCAAACTCGACCACACCCTGATCGTTCATTTCGAAGGCGGCGTGCCGCTGCAGATCGAGGATCGCTACGTCAACCCGACCGTGGTCCCCGGCTACCTGGAAAACGACTTTTCCCGCACCACCCCGCACGAATACCTCATGCAGGCCGCGCCACTGCAGCGCGCCGAGCATACGGTCCGCGCCATCCTGCCGGACAAACGCATCAGTCGCCTGTTGAAACTGGAGGCGGGAGACGCCTGCCTGCTGATCATGCGGCGCACGTGGAGCTTTGAGCGCATCGCCACTGTGGCCGATCTATATCATCCCGGCTCTCGCTACGAGCTGTCCGGAGCTTTTCAGCCGAGGTCAAACCATGCCTGACATCAAACCCCGCGGACCCCTGCGGGCCCCGCACGGCCCCGTGATCAGCTGCCGCAACTGGCTCTCCGAAGCCGCGCTACGCATGTTGCTGAACAACCTCGACCCCGAAGTCGCCGAGCGTCCGGATGAGCTCGTCGTTTACGGGGGCATCGGCAAAGCAGCACGCAACTGGCAATGCTTCGACCAGATCGTCGCGTCATTGCGCGCGCTCGGCGAAGACGAGACCCTGTTGATTCAGTCGGGCAAGCCGGTGGGGGTGTTCCGCACTCACGTCGACGCGCCGCGCGTCCTCATCGCAAACTCCAACCTCGTTGCCAAGTGGGCCACCTGGGAGCATTTCAACGAGCTCGATCGCAAGGGCCTGATGATGTTCGGCCAGATGACGGCCGGCTCCTGGATCTACATCGGCAGCCAGGGCATCGTTCAGGGCACTTACGAAACGTTCGTCGAAATGGGACGCCAACACTTTGGCGGCAACCTCGCAGGCAAATGGATCCTCACCGCCGGCCTCGGCGGCATGGGTGGCGCGCAACCCCTGGCGGCGACGATGGCGGGTGCATCCATGCTGGCCATCGAGTGCCGGCCGGAACGCATCGCCAAACGTCTGCAGACGCGATACCTCGATGTTCAAGCGGCAACACTCGATGAGGCGCTCGAGATTCTCGAACGCGCGCGCCGTGATGGCAAGCCGATATCTGTTGGTCTGTTGGGCAACGCATGCGACGTGCTGCCCGAGTTGCTGCGCCGGGGAATCAAGCCCGACGCGGTCACGGACCAGACTTCGGCTCACGACCCCGTCAACGGCTATCTCCCGCGCGGCTGGAGCGTCGAGAAGTGGGATCAGATGCGCGTCGAGAACCCGGCTCTCGTGGCCAAAGAGGCGCGTCAGTCGATGGCCCGGCACATCGAGGCCATGCTCGAGTTTCATCGCGCCGGAATCCCTACCTTCGACTACGGCAACAACCTGCGCCAAGTTGCTTTCGACGAGGGTGTGAAAGACGCCTTTGCATTCCCCGGGTTCGTGCCGGCGTACATCCGGCCTTTGTTCTGCCGGGGCGTAGGCCCGTTCCGTTGGGCTGCCCTGTCGGGTGACCCCGAGGACATCTATCGTACCGATGCGAAGGTGAAGGAACTGCTTCCCAACGACAAGCACCTCCATCATTGGATGGACATGGCGCGGGAGCGGATCCAGTTCCAGGGGCTGCCGGCGCGCATCTGCTGGGTGGGGTTGGGTGACCGGCATCGTCTCGGGCTTGCGTTCAACGAGATGGTCGCCAAGGGCGAGTTGAAAGCGCCGATTGTCATCGGGCGCGACCATCTCGACTCCGGCTCCGTAGCGAGCCCGAACCGGGAGACCGAGGCCATGCGGGATGGCTCGGATGCGGTCGCGGACTGGCCGTTGCTGAATGCCCTTCTCAACACGGCTAGCGGGGCAACCTGGGTGTCGATGCACCATGGCGGTGGTGTTGGTATGGGGTACTCGCAACACTCGGGTGTTGTGATCGTTTGCGATGGCACGCCGGCGGCGGCTCGTCGCATCGAGCGGGTGTTATGGAATGACCCGGCGACGGGTGTCATGCGGCATGCCGACGCGGGGTACGAGATCGCGATCGAGTGCGCGCGTGAACAGGGGTTGGAGCTGCCGTTTCTGGGCGGCTGAGCGACCTATGACGCAAGATCGGAAACTCTGGCGCAATGCCCGGCTCGCGACCTGCGACGAGTCGATGCGTGTTTTTGAGAATGGCGCGATGGTGACTGCCGGAGGTCGTATCGAGTGGGTGGGGCCGGAGTCGGAAATACCTGCCGCCGGGGCCGGGGCGGCACCGTACGAGGAGCACGACCTGGGCGGCGCCTGGGTCACGCCCGGACTCATCGACTGCCACACTCACCTCGTGTTTGCCGGCACTCGCGCCGGCGAATACGCGCAACGCCTGCGCGGTCGGTCTTACGCCGAAATCGCTCGCGAAGGCGGTGGGATTCTCTCCACGATGCGTGCGGTACGTGCCGCATCCCTACAGCAGTTGATCGACGAGAGCACTCCGCGTCTGCAGGCCTTGTTGGCGGAGGGCGTCACGACCATCGAAATCAAGTCGGGCTACGGCCTCACGTTAGCGGATGAGGCCAAGATGCTCCGTGCAGCCCGCGCGCTCGCGCAGGCTTATCCCGTCACAGTCAAGACGACATTCCTCGCCGCTCATACAGTGCCTCCTGAGTTTACCGGGCGAGCCGATGAATACATCGACACGATCGTCTCCGACTGGCTGCCAACTCTCCATGACGAGGGACTCATAGACGCGGTGGACGTTTTCTGTGAAAGCATCGCCTTTAACGTCGCGCAATCCGAGCGTTTGTTCGACGCTGCGCACGATCGCGGCTTACCCGTGAAGATGCATGCGGAGCAACTCACGAATCTAGGCGGCACGCAGATGGCATCCCGACATCATGCGCTGTCGTGTGATCACCTGGAGTACGCCACCGAAGCAGATGCTGCCGCCCTCGCCTCCTCGAGAACGGTCGCTGTGTTGTTGCCAGTCGCGTTCTACTGTCTGGCAGACGAGCGCAAACCACCCATCCAGGCCTTTCGCTCCGCCGGTGCCCACATGGCACTCGCGACCGACTGCAATCCGGGCTCGGCGCCCGCAACTTCGCTACTGCTCACAATGAGCATGGGGACGCGTTTGTTCGGCCTCACTTCAGAAGAGGCTCTGGCCGGCGTCACTCGCAATGCCGCGCGCGCCCTGGGTTTACACGCTGACCGGGGCACGCTGGCTCGGGGACAGGCTGCCGACTTCGTGGTCTGGAACGTTCAGGCCATTGAAGAGCTCAGCTATTGGATTGGCTTCAACCCCCGCCGCACCGTGGTTCGGGCGGGAAGGATCGTACGATGATGGCAGACTTTGCTTTGCAACTCGGCTCTCGTCCGCTCACTCTCGCCGAGTTGCGGCGTGTGTATGCGGGTCCGGTGAAGGTACGTATCGATGAGGCGGCGATGCGCGCGATACGTGATTCACACGCCGCGACGTCCCGCCTCGCCGCGGGCGATGCTCCGGCATATGGAATCAACACCGGCTTCGGCCTCCTGGCGCAGACGCGGATTCCAACTTCGCAGCGCGCGCTCCTGCAAAGAAACATCATCCTCTCGCATAGCGCGGGCGTCGGTCCGTTGCTCGACGACGCGATCGTTCGCCTGGTTCTCGTTCTGAAGCTCGCCAGCCTGAGCCGCGGATTTTCGGGGGTGAGTGAAAAGCTCGCCCACTTCCTCGAGCGGCTCATCAACTCCGAGCTCTATCCCTGCGTCCCGGCGCAAGGCTCTGTGGGTGCCTCAGGAGACCTCGCACCGCTCGCTCACTTGTCCCTGCCAACGCTCGGCCTGGGCACTATCCGCTCGCGGGGCGAGATCCGGCCCGCGGCCGAGTGCCTGGCGCGGGAAGGGATCGCCACGGTCGAGTTGGGACCGAAAGAGGGACTGGCGCTTCTCAACGGCACCCAGGTGTCGACCGCGCTGGCGCTCGCGGGATTGTTCGAGCTCGAGACCGTGTTTGCCGCCGCGATGGTGAGCGGCTCAATTTCTCTCGACGCCCTACAGGGTAGCGACGTTCCGTTCGATCCGCGCATCCACGATCTACGCGGCCACGACGGACAGACCCGTGTCGCCGCGACCTACCGCAAACTGCTTGCCGGTAGCGAGATCCGCGAATCGCACCGAACGTGCGAGCGCGTTCAGGACCCCTACTCGCTCCGATGCCAGCCCCAGGTGATGGGCGCCTGTCTCGACCTCATGACACAGACCGCTGCGACGCTCATCACCGAGGCGAATGCGGTCACCGACAATCCTCTGATCTTCTCGGGCACCGACGAGGTGCTTTCGGGCGGCAACTTTCACGCGGAGCCCGTTGCGTTCGCGGCCGACATTCTCGCGCTCGCGAGCGTGGAGATCGGCTCGATCGCCGAGCGGCGTGTCGCTTTGCTGGTCGATCCGAAGATGAGCGGGCTGCCGGCCTTCCTCGCGCAGGACAGTGGCGTGAATTCCGGCTTCATGATGGCGCAAGTGACCGCGGCCGCTCTGGTCGCGGAGAACCGGATGTTGAGCCATCCGGCCAGCGTGGACAGTATTCCTACGTCAGCGAATCAGGAGGATCACGTCAGCATGGCGACGCATGGCGCGCGTCGCGTCCTGACAATGGCCGCCAACACGTTGAATGTCATCGCGGTGGAATTCCTGGCGGCTTGCCAGGGAATCGACTTCAGAAAGCCGCTCAAGACATCGCCGTTGCTGCAGCAGGCGCACGATGCCTTACGCGAGTCAGTGCCGTTCGCGATCGCCGATCGATTGCTCGCGTATGACATCGAGGCGGCAGCACGCGCCATCCGCCTTCCTGCCGTGCAATCGTTGGCCAGCTCACTTTTGCCAAGCTATCGCTGACAATTCTTAAGGTCTGTACCACTGGCGCAACACCGTATCCTGCACTGCGTTTGATCTCAGTCCTCGCCGGGAACTATCTGTATCTCCGATGGTTAAAGGGGGTGCCTACTTTAGGCACGTCCGTGGCTGTTGCAATATTGCAACGCACATCATTATCTTCCCGCGCTTTGCGGAAAGACCGTAGGAGTTACGCAGATGAGACGCATCCCTCTACTAGTCCTCTTAGCCTGTGCGCCACTCGTGGCCTCAGCGGGCGATGAGGCTGGGCACTTTTACATCGGTCCGGAGGTTGGTGGCATTGTCGCCAGCGGCGACCGTGGCACGAAAGAGCACGACTGGGTCTACGGGCTCGATCTCGGCTACAACTTCAACGCGGACTGGACCGCCGATGTAAACCTCAACTCAGTGCGTCTCAAGGACGAGTTTGATCCTGGCCATCTGCGACTGATGGCTGCTTCCCTCGACGTCCTGCGCGTGTTCAACCGCTCGGGCATGTTCGCACCCTACATCGCAGCCGGCGCCGGTGTCCTGCACTACGACACTCCGTTCGATGCGCCCCACCGCAACGATTTCTTTCCAGAAGCCGGCGTCGGCGCGTTCGTCAAACTCTGGGAGAACAGCAACGCCTCGAGCAGCTTCTCCCTGAAACCCGATATCCGGGTTCGTTGGGATGACGCCGGTAGCGCCACCGGCCATCTGCGCGACTACATCTATACGATGAGCTTCGTGTGGAGCTTCGGCCCGGGCACGCCGCCACCGCCACCCCCACCGCCCCCGCCACCACCGCCGGCTCAGCCTGCTCCGGCCCCGCCGCCACCGCCGGTCACCGTAATCCCTGATAGCGACGGCGATGGCGTGCCCGACAACATCGATCGCTGCCCCAACACTCCGCATGGCGTCGCCGTGGATGAGTTCGGCTGTCCGCGTAAAGGCTCCATCGTGCTGGAGGGCGTGACGTTCGAAACCAACTCCGCGATCCTGACAGCGGACTCGCGAGCTCCCCTGAACGAGGTGGCCGACGGGTTGGTGAAGCACCGGCGTCTGAAAGTCGAGTTGCAGGGCTACACGGACTCGACCGGCTCCGACAAATACAACCTCATCCTGTCGGATAAGCGGGCGAACTCGGTGCGCGAGTACCTCATCAGTCAGCAGGCACAGCCCGAGCAGCTGGTGTCGAGGGGCTACGGCAAGGCCGACCCGGTCGCCAGCAATGCCACGGCAGAGGGCCGGTCGAAGAATCGCCGCGTCGTCATGAAGGTCCTGGAGAACCCGGGTGACGTCACCATCAAGGGAGAAGGTGAGACGAAATAAAGTTTAGCCGATGGGCCCGGGACCGACGGCGACGTACGGTTCCGGGCCTTTTTTTTGCCGTGTTCGTTAGCCGCACGGCGCGCGTGGCTACGGGTCGGGGCGCTGGCTATAATTAGCATACCTGCGCGATTGACGTTTTCTTCAACCTGAGTCGGAGCATTTATTAACAAGCACGTCGTCATGCGCGAGATTGCGCGCCCGGACCCAGCCGCTACCGCGGCGTTGGGAAGTTATGGAGTCGCCACGGTTCACGAGGCGCAAGGACGGACCGGACTGCTCGCCGCGTACATGCGTCCGATCTATGCGGGCGCGTCGGTATCCGGCCCTGCTGTGACGGTGCTGATGCCACCCGGCGACAACTGGATGCTCCATGTTGCGATTGAAGTGTGTAAGCCGGGCGACGTGCTGGTCGCCGGGACTATCTCACCCTGCTCCGATGGTTACTTCGGCGACCTGCTGGCGACGTCGTTGCAGGCACACGGAGTGAAGGCACTCATCATCGATGCGGGCGTTCGCGACGTGGCGACGCTGACGCAGATGAAGTTTCCAGTCTGGAGCAAGAACATCTGGGCCCAGGGCACCATCAAGGCGAGCCTGGGCGCTGTGAATGTGCCAATCATTGTAGCCGGCCAGCGAGTCGAGCCGGGTGACGTGATCGTTGCCGACGATGATGGCGTAGTCGCCGTGAACCGCGCGGAAGCGGTTAAGGTGGCCGAAGCCTCGAAGAAACGTGTCGACGCCGAGGAGGAGAAGCGGAAGCGTCTCGCCGCCGGCGAGTTGGGACTCGATATGTACAAGTTTCGCGAGAAGCTCAAGGAGCTGGGGTTGGAGTACCGCTAATGATCATTGATTGTCACGGTCACTACACCACGGCCCCTGGCGAATTGCAGAAGTACCGGGACGCGCAGATCGCCGGCCTCAAGGACACCTCCCTGCCGGCGCCCAGCGACAACCTGAAGATCAGCGACGATCAGATCCGCACCAGCCTCGAGGGCGCGCAACTGAAGTTGCAACGCGAGCGCGGCACCGACCTGACGATTTTCTCGCCGCGCGCTTCCGCGATGGCGCATCACATCGGCACCGAGACCACGAGCCTGAATTGGACGCGCATCTGCAATGACCTGATCTATCGCGTCTGCGATCTCTACCCCGAAAATTTCGTCGGCGTCTGCCAGCTGCCCCAATCGCCTGGTGTGCCGCCCGTCCACAGCGCGGCGGAACTCGAGCGCTGCGTCGAGGAACTCGGTTTCATCGGCTGCAACCTGAACCCCGACCCCTCGGGCGGACATTGGAATTCCCCACCGCTCACCGACCGTCATTGGTATCCGCTCTACGAGAAGATGGTTGAGCTCGACGTGCCGGCGATGGTGCACGTGAGTTCCTCGTGCAACCCGAACTTCCACGCCACCGGCGCCCACTACATCAACGCCGACACAACGGCGTTCATGCAGTTCCTGACTTCGGACCTGTTCAAGGATTTTCCAACACTGCGCTTCATCATCCCGCACGGCGGCGGCGCGGTGCCGTATCACTGGGGGCGTTATCGCGGCCTCGCACAGGACCTCAAGCGGCCGCCGCTCGAAGAGCTGCTGTTGAAGAACGTCTACATGGACACTTGCGTGTATCACCTGCCTGGCATCGAGCTGCTGACGAAGGTGATTCCGATCGACAACATTCTGTTCGGCTCGGAGATGGTGGGCGCGGTGCGGGGTATCGACCCGCGCACCGGGCATTACTACGACGATACGAAGCGGTATATCGATGCGCTGCCGTTGACCGCGGGCGATAAGAAGAAAATATTCGAGGATAACTCGCGGCGCGTGTTTCCACGGCTGGCGAAGAAGTTGGACGCGGCCGCGAAGCGGTGACCCCTCGCCGCCGCCTCATCGGACAACTTTGGTTCCAGGTTGTGGTCGCCACGGTTGCGGGCATCCTCCTGGGACACTTCTACCCTGGCGTCGCTGAGAAAACCAAGCCCCTCGGCGACGCGTTCATCAATCTCGTTCGGATGATCATTGGCCCGGTCATCTTCTGTAGCGTCGTGCACGGCGTCGCGGGGATGAACGACATGAAGCGCGTTGGTCGAGTCGCGCTAAAGGCGCTCGGTTACTTCCTCGCCATTACACTAATCGCACTCGTCATCGCCCTGTTAGCGGTGAATCTGTGGAAGCCAGGCGCGGGCATGAATGTCGACGCCAGTGTCATAGACACTAAGGCGGTTAGCACTTACACCGCGCAGGCGGGTGAGCAGACGGTCACGCAGTTTCTGCTGAACATCATTCCCACCACTTTCGTCGGGGCGTTTGCGCAGCCCAACGTACTGCAGGTGTTGCTCGTCTCGCTGCTGTTCGCCTTTGCGCTGACGCTGACCGGCGAGCGCGGGCGGCCGGTATTCCTGTTTGTCGAGGCCTTGTCGCCAATCTTTTACCGTATCGTCGGCTTCATCATGTGGGTCGCGCCGCTGGGGGCATTCGGCTCGATCGCCTTCACCGTCGGCAAGTTCGGTACGAGCTCCCTACTCTCCCTGGGCGCGTTGATTCTCGAGTTCTATGCGGTCTCGCTGCTGTTCGTGTTTCTTGTGTTGGGCGGCGTCGCCTGGTGGGCGGGTGTTAGCTTGTTCCGCCTGCTGCGGTACATTCGCGAAGAAATTGTCATTGTGGCCGCGACCACCTCGACCGAGACGGTGCTGCCGCGGCTCATGCTGAGGTTGCGCGAGCTCGGCTGCGAGGAGTCGGTGGTTGGGTTGGTGATTCCCACCGGGTATTCGTTCAACCTCGATGGAACTTGCTTGTATCTCGCGACCGTCGTGGTGTTCCTCGCGCAGGCGACCAATACGCCGCTGGATCTCTCGCACCAACTCATTGTGCTTGCGGTGCTGCTCCTGGCGTCCAAGGGTGCTGCCGGCGTGGCGGGGGCCGCCTTTGTGGTTCTGGCGGCTACCTTGGGAGCGCTGGGGACAGTGCCCGTCGCGAGTATCGCCCTGGTCCTCGGCATTCATCGCCTGATGGCCGAAGCACTCACGTTCGTGAACCTCGTCGGCAACACCGTCGCGACTATCGTCGTGTCGCGCTGGGAAGGTGCGCTGGATTTCCAGGCGTTGAATGAGCGAGTCGGTCTCCGTTGATCCGCGCCGTAAGCTTTCTGCCCACCGCTATCAGAGGCTTTTCCACCCGAATGTGCAGTAGCCAACACAGTGGCAGATCGATGGCAAGCGTCAATACCAACGACAGATAGTCACCCGGGCGGCCAGCGGGCAGCAGCCGATCGACCACGTCGAACACAATGGGGTGCGTCAGATAGATGGCGTAGGACCAGGCGCCTATGCGAACCAGCCAGGCGTTGCCTGCGAAGGTCGCAGGCGGTCCCGCGTTCGTCACCAATGCCGCGATCGCGAGCGCGGCAGACAGGGCGAACAGTCTCTCCCCGATCTGGGTGCCTGTAAAACGGCTCAGAAGCGCAACCCCAAGCAGGACCAGCACGGCGCAGGTGACCTCGGTGCGACCCAACCAGCGGAAATACTTATAGACGGCGCGCTCTTGCAACAGTACAGCCAGTAAACAGCCGATCAGGATGTCGGTGTAGGAGCCCCACATTTGGGCCATGACTCCGTTGGCGGCAGTCAAACCCGCGGTCACGGCCAGCAGCCCAACCGTAACCTCGGCGCGATGTCTCGAGCGCGCCAGCCACCAGAACGCCAGCAGCGGCCAGACCAGGTAGAACTTCTCTTCGATCCCCAGGCTCCAGGCCTGGCCGAACGGCACTGTGAAGTTGTGGTGGAAAATCGGAAATTCCGGGCAGTACAGCAGGTAATTCGGCAGGTAGTGCCGCAGCAGGTCGCCGTTGCTCTCCATGCCGAAGACGCACGCCCACACGAAATACGCCGCCAATGCCATGTAGAAGAGCGGCATGATGCGAAAGACACGGCGTATCGCGAAAGCTCGGACATCGAGTTGCCCGGTCTCCGCTTCTTCCCGCAAAGCGAGGGTGGTGATCAGGAAGCCGGAAAGAACGAAAAATACCGGCACACCCCGGAAGCCATGCAGCCTGCCAAAGGGATCATTACGCGTGTGATGAAGCAGTACCCCAAGGACGGCACAGGCCCGCACTCCATCCAAGGGGAGCATCCGGTTGCGAAGCCTGAAGGCTTCGTAAGTCAATGGGCTTGTCAATCTTGTTACCCATGCCCCGCGTGACAGCTGGAGCCCTCTCGGATGACACCGATGGCCAACTGTCGCATCACCGTTGCCTCAGAGCAAGCTGGGCCAGAGGGCCAGCGCTCTTCAACAGATCCCGGACACCTCTTCTTCTACAATAGGCGGCTGCGCGCTCGGATGTCTTAAGGGAACCTTAAGGTATCGACGTAATCATCCCGGGGTAGCCCCGGGCACCACGCTGGAGCCGCCGGGCCTATTGATCAAGCAGAGAGGGCTTTCATGATAAATGTCGGGACAGGTAACGTCGCCACCGCGCTGACGGCAGGCGAAACCTCTTCGGTGCGCAGTGCCGTGATGCGCCTGAAGGACTACCTCACGAGTCAGATCGTGGGACAGGACACGCTCGTCGAGCGGCTGTTGATCGCGCTGTTGGCCGACGGGCACCTCTTGGTGGAGGGGCCGCCAGGTCTTGCCAAGACGCGGGCCATCAAAGCGCTGGCGCACGCACTGGAAGCCGATTTTCAGCGGGTACAATTCACCCCCGATCTCCTTCCCGCGGACCTCACGGGGTCCGAAATCTACCGTCCTGAAGAGGGGACCTTCAGGTTCCAGCGCGGCCCTCTGTTCCACAATCTCATTCTGGCAGACGAAATCAATCGGGCGCCCGCCAAGGTGCAGTCCGCTCTTCTGGAGGCGATGGCCGAACGGCAAATCAGCGTCGGTGCGGCGACCTACAACCTGCCACAGTTGTTTCTCGTAATGGCCACGCAGAATCCAATCGAGCAGGAAGGCACCTATCCTTTGCCGGAAGCCCAGCTCGATCGCTTCATGTTGCATACCCAGGTTGACTATCCCGACCGCCAGACCACGCTAAAGATAATGAAGTTGGCACGGCGGGAAGCCATCACGCAGCGTGAGCTGCCACCGCCCGAGCACAGGCTGAGCCAGGAGGTGATCCTGGCGGCGCGCCGCGCGGCGCTTGCACTTACGCTTTCGGACCCGGTTGCCGAGTACATCGCAGCCCTCGTTGACGCTACACGGCGGCCCGAAGGTTACAGCACGAATCTGCGCGGATGGCTGCGTTGGGGCGCGAGTCCGCGCGCCGCTATCGCCATGGAGCGCGGTGCGCGAGCCCTGGCGTGGCTGGACGGTCGTGACTTTGTCACTCCGGAAGATGTGCAAGCCATAGCTCCGGATGCGCTCCGGCACCGCCTGCTTCTCGACTACGGCGCCCTGGCACGTGGTGTCACCGTCGACGCCTGCATCGAGGAGTTGTTGGGGAAAGTACCGGCCCCATGATCGCTCCGAACCTCGAAGAGCTGCTTGCGCTACGTGGAGCGGCGCAAGGCTTGCGACTACCGTCGCGACGTCCTGCCCACGCCTCGCATGCGGGCGCCTATCGGAGTGCGCATCGCGGCCGCGGCCTCGAGTTTCAGGAAGTGCGGCCGTATGTCAGCGGCGACGACCCGCGTACGATTGACTGGCGCGTGACTGCACGGCGTGGACGCCCACACACCAAGTTATTTCGTGAAGAGCGGGAGCGACCGGTGTGGCTGCTCGCGGATCTGGGTGCGGCGATGTTTTTCGGCACGCGGCGCCAACTCAAATCGAGCGTCGTGGTCAGGGCCGCCGCGCTCGTCGCCTGGAGTGCCGTCCAGACGGGAGATCGCGTCGGAGCACTTATCGCCGGGAGCTCCTCTTATCGCATTCTGCCGCCGCGTGCTCGCGAAGCCGGGGTACTTCCCCTCCTCGCCACGCTAATCGACATGCAACCCACGGCTCCCTCGGCCTCGCCTTCCGGCTGCATGAAAGACGGCGTAAACGCGCTGCTACCGTTAGTCCATCCAGGGAGCATGGTGATCGCGTTGAGCGATTTCGCGGTGTTGGATTCCGACACGGCGGCGGCCTGGGCCGCACTTGCTGTCCATAACGACCTGCGTTTGTTTTGGGTTACCGATCCCTTGGAAAGTGAAGGTCTGCCCAACGGCCGATTCCGCATCGGTTTGCCCGGGCGCTCAGTGTCGCTGGACGGCTCGAGCACCCGCGCGGCCTGGCGAGCGAAATGGCATGAGCGGGAAGCAAAGCTGGAGGAACTCGCCCACCACATAGCAACACCCATTGTCCGACTCGACACCAGCCAACCGGTCGAGGAGACGCTACGGACTGTACTGGCGGTACGACGGACTGCCGCATGAATCAGGACTGGTTGAGACAACTTGCTCCCGGACACGCACCGAGCCCGCCGGGCTGGTGGCCGCCCGCTCCGGGATGGTGGGTCGTCGCCCTACTCTGCGTGATGCTCGCGGCGGCGCTGGTCTGGTGGGTGCGAAATCCTTGGCGCGCGTTGCGCCGGACGGCACTTCGCCAGTTGCGTGTCATTCGGGCGAGCGATGCTGACGGAGCGGCCGTCGCGCGCGCCATCCAGAATCTGTTGCGGCGTTATGCACTCACTGTATTTGGACACGACCGTGTCGCGAAACTGACTGGGGAGTCGTGGTTGCAGTTCGTGATCGCACACGGAGGCGGCGCTCTGGCGGGGGCGCCTGGGCGGTCGCTGCTCAGAACTGCGTTTGGCAATCACGTGGACGACGACCGCGGGCAATGGCTGGCTGCCGCGGAGTCGTTCATCCGGCGCGCGCCGAGAAAAAGGCGTGGTGAAGCAAAGGCGGGCTCTCGCGGTTCGAGCGGCACGCAGGTGGATCGGGGGAGTCGATGATCCACCTCGCGTGGCCTTGGTTGGCGCTACTACTGCCACTGCCGTGGCTGGTTTATGTCCTGCGGTCGCCCATCGAGTCACGGGGTGTCGCTCTGTTTGTGCCGATGGCCGCAACGCTGGCCGCTCAGTCGACTGACATCGTGCGTGGGTCGAGGAGCGCGCGGGTCATTTTCGCGCTCATCTGGCTACTGCTGGTGGCCGCAGCGATGCGGCCACAGTGGCTCGGCGAGCCGCAGCCTGTCCCGACGACGGGAAGACGCTTGATGCTGGCCATCGACACGTCTGGCTCGATGGCGACCGAGGACATGGCAGGTGGCGCGAGCAGGCTGCGGGTTGTGCAAAGCGTAGCGGGCCGCTTCATCGATGGGCGACATGGAGATCGAGTGGGTTTGATTCTCTTTGGCACGGAGCCGTACCTGCAGGCTCCACTGACAGCGGACCTGGCGACTGTGCATCGGTTTCTGAACGAGGCGCTCGTGGGTGTTGCGGGAACCCAGACGGCTATCGGTGACGCGATCGGGCTCGCCATCAAGAGATTGCGGGCTGAGGACGGTGGGGAGCGGACGGGTCACGATTCAGCCGCGCGGCAGACCGTACTCGTGCTGCTCACCGACGGAGAGAACGACGCGGGGGCCATGCCGCCGCTCGAGGCAGCCGGCCTTGCAGCCCAGGCGGGCCTGCGCATCTACACCATCGGGGTCGGGGCGGCACCCGAGAGTCGTATGTTCGGCATGAGCGCCGGCAACACCGACCTCGACGAGGACACCTTGAAGGCGATCGCCAAGGCGACAGGCGGCGAGTATTTCCGCGCCACCGATGCGAACGCCCTGCTGGCCGTCTACAGCCAGATAGACCGTCTCGAACCGGCGGCAGGTAATCAACAGTGGCTGCGCCCTGCGGAAGAATGGTTCACCTGGCCGCTCGCCGCGGCATTACTCCTGAGCGTTCCGGCAGCCTGGGTGGGAGGACGCGAATGGACCTGAAAGCCCTGAGCTCGATTCACTTCCTCCATCCGCTGTGGCTGCTGGCATTGCCGCCACTATTGCTGTTGACGGTGTGGCTCGCCCGCTCGATGGGGCGCGACGGTAACTGGTCACGGGTCGTCGATCCGGAGCTGTTATCGGTATTACGCCTGAGCGAGCGACGTGGCAGCGGCTCGCCTTGGCCCCTCGTTGGGTTGGTCTGGGTGTTGGCCGTATTGGCCCTGGCAGGGCCCGCGTGGAGCCGCCTGGAAACACGTGCGTTCCGGTCGCAAGCGGCCTGGGTATTCGTAGTCGACCTATCGCCGTCGATGGCCGCCACGGACGTCGGTCCGGATCGTGTGACACGGGCACGTTATGCGGCGGCCGATCTTTTAGCTGCGGCGCACGATGCTCGCGTCGGTCTGGTTGTATTCGCGGGCGAGCCGCACACCGTGGCCCCCCTCACGACGGACGTGGCCACTGTGAAATTGTTGCTTCAGCCTCTGGCGCCGGGCCTGATGCCCGAGTCCGGCGACAAGCTCGCGCCCGCCCTCGACGAAGCTCAACGGCTGCTGGCTGCCGGGTACGCCCAACATGGCCATGTCGTAGTGTTTTCCGACGGGTTCGCCGATCCGGCCGACGCTTTACTTACGGCGCAACACCTTCGGCAGCTGGGCACGACCGTCGACGTCGTCGGCGTAGGAACCCAAGCGGGTGCGCCCGAGCCTGATGGCAAAGGCGGCTTCGTCAACGACTCTGACGGTCGTCCGCGCCTCACGCACATCCAGGCCGACGAGCTGCAACATCTGGCGGAGACAGGCGGCGGTAAATTCGTGCCGGTGGGCGGCCTGCATGACTTGTCTAGCGCGCTCCAGTCGAAAGGGTCTGTCGATATGGACGAGCACTCCGAGGCCGCGCAGACGCAACTGGAGCAGTGGCGTAACGAGGGAGTTTGGCTACTGCCGCCGCTGCTTCTGTTGGCGGCACTGCTCGCGCGAAGGGGATGGGTATGAGACGCGGCGCGGTTTCGCGGCAGGGGGCCGAAGGGTGGAAGTTGGTGTGGCTTTGGGCGATGGCGATCGTTGCGGGTCTGGCGGGAGTCGTAAACGTCGCCAGCGCGGGAGATCTGGGCGGCGCGAGTAAGGCAGGTGATGCGGCCAAGTCGGGCGGCGCCTCCGACGTTGCCGGCAGTGGGCGGCGTTCGGGTGCTTGGGCTGACCTCTGGGCAACGCGTGAGCAACAGGCTCAGCGGCTGCTCGAATCGCAGCGGCCCGCCGCGGCGGCGTCGCTTTTTGGAGATCCGCGGCGCCGGGCTTACGCCGAGTTGCAGGCCGGGCAGTATGACAAGGCCGCGCAGCAGTTGGCGCCTTTCAAGGATGTGGATTCGGAATACAACCGCGGCAACGCTTTGGCCCATACGGGCAAATTGAAGGATGCCCTCGCGGCATATGACGCGGCCTTGGCGCAATCCCCGGGTAACAGCGACGTGAGTCGTAACCGGGAGTTAGTGGCACGAGCATTGGAGGAGCAGAATCGCGGGAATCAAACGCCAAATGGCGGGAAGTCCCAAAGTGGAGGCAAAGGGGGACAGGGTCAGCCCAAGAGTGATGGGGCGAACGCCGCTAATGGGCAGACACAGGACAATGCGAACCCGGACGGTCAGTCGCGGGCCGGTGGTCAGCAACAGGCCGGAAATCAGGGGCCTGGTAGCCAGACGCAGCCCGGGAATCAGGGCGAGGCCGGAAGCCAGGCGCAGGCTGCGAATCAGCCGCAACCTGGGAAGACGGGCGACTCGGGAAACCAACCGCAGCCGGGAAATCAGGCGCAAGCGGCAAGACAGGCGCAGGCCGACAATCCGTTGCAGCAGGGAAATCAGGCCACGGACGATCTCAGCGAGGCCGCGAGGTTAGCTCAGCGCGCCAAGGACGCCGACTCCGCTGCGGCGAAAGCACAGGGCCGGGGCCAGGCCCAGGCCCAGGCGCAGACTCAACCGCAGTCGCAGGCACAGGCGCTGGCAGACGCCGGTCAGCGCGGCGCCGCCAATTCCCCCGACAGGGACATTACGGTCAACAAGGCACGCGCGAGCGTGGATGGGACGCCCCAACAACCCCGCTCCGAGCAGTCTCTCGCACTGGATCAATGGCTGCGCGGCATCCCGGAGGATTCAGGCGAGCTCCTGCGTCGCAAATTCATGATCGAGCATATGATGAAACAACAGGGGTACCAGCCATGACACCCCGGTTCCTCTACGCGTTGTGCGCGTCAATCCTTCTATGGGCAGCAAACGCCCAAGCTAACGCAGCGGTGCGCGCATCGGTCGATAACACACAGGTCGCTCCGGGTGACCCGGTCGAGCTCACCTTATCTCATGACGGCCAGACGGGCTCGCAGCCTGACCTGTCGCCCCTGAAACAGGATTTCGACATCGTCGGCAGCAACAGCACTCGGCGGGCTCAGATCGTTAACGGCAAAATATCCTCCACTACCGAGCTGCAACTGTCGCTGGCGCCGAAACATGCGGGGCCGTTGACCATTCCTTCGATCACCTGGGACTCGGACAGAAGCGCGCCCCTGACACTGGTCGTTTCGGCCGCGGGTGCTGGTGCCAACGGTACCGCGCGGGGGGCCGCGGATAACGGGGTTTTGCTCGAAACGGAGGTCGACCCGAAGTCGCCGTATCTACAGGGCGCCGTACACGTCACCGTGCACATTTACGCCGCGGTACCGTTGTCGCGGGCCAACCTCGAGTTTCCGACGAATGACGAGGCGCTGGTGCGACAAGTGGGCGCGGACGAGAACGGCGTCAGCCAGAAGAACGGCCAGTCCTATCAGGTCGTGACTCGACACTATGGCGTATTCCCGCAGCACAGCGGCCACCTGAGCATTCCGGGTCCCGTGCTGACAGGCACAGTTCCAGTCAGGATGCGTCGCTCCGATCCTAACGATCCCTTCTCGGGCTTTTTTTCGGGCTCTCCATTCGGCGGCATGTTAGGCGGCTCCAAGCCTATCCGCCTCAACGGCGAGCCGATCGTGTTGGATGTACTCCCGCGCCCAGCCGGCGCCGGCACGAACTATTGGCTACCCGCCCAGAACGTCACACTCTCGGCGCGGTGGCGTCCCACGGACCTTCAGGCCCATGTCGGCGATCCAGTTACGGTGAATCTGCAACTCCAGGCGGAGGATTTGACCGCCGCGCAACTCCCCGACCTGTCTGCGCTGCTGACATTGCCTCCCGGCATCAAGGCCTACCCGGATGAGCCGAAGCTCACGGACAGTGCGAAGGGCACCGTCATCCTGGGCGTTCGCGAGCAGAACATCGCGTTGATCGCCGATCAACCGGGACAGTTTACGATCCCGGAGCTCCGACTCACCTGGTGGGATGTACGCTCAAACCAGGCGCGTGAGGCCGTTCTACCCGCGCGCACGGTGGTGGTACAGCCAAGTGCCAGTTCAAAGAATCCGACTCCGGTTGCTACGCTCCCCGGGTCATCCACAGTAGCGGCATCACAACCGAATCAAACAGCGCAATCTGCAGAGACGGCCGGCGGTTCCAAGGGGCGAGCAGGAGCCTCAGGTGGTGCGGGCTCGGGCGGGTCGGGGGCGGGGTCAGGCGGCGTGACTCCAGGCGCCGGCCGTGGCCCATCACCCTGGCTCTGGGTAAGTGTTGGTCTCGGTGTTCTGTGGATAGCCACCCTGATCGGCTGGTTCCTTTCACGCAGGCGCGCGACCTCCTCATCTGCCGCCCAACGTGACGGAGCGCATCCGCTCGACTACGGGCAAACACCTTCGGACAAATCAGGCACCCGCGCCGCGTTTCACGCCGCGTGCCGTGAGAATGATGCGGCGGCCGCGCGCCGCGACTTACTCATATGGGCTAACGCCGCACTGCCCGGCCCGCGAATCGCAGGCCTCAACGATTTGGCGAAACGCATAAAGG
>JAQGOE010000377.1 GCA_028293725.1 Gammaproteobacteria bacterium
CGCAGTATCGTCCGATGAGCTCCGCGGCCACGCCGGTCGCGGCGGGCCTCGCAACGGTCGCCCCCGCTGGGGGTTCCCTCGCTGGCCCCCGCTGGGGGTTCCCTCGCTGGCCCCCGCTGGGGGTTCCCTCGCTGGCCGCTCGGTCGCCGCTCGGTCGCCGCTCGGTCGCCGACGCTGCACTGGCTTCTATGCAGCCGACACCAACACAGCCGGTGTCCGCGCAGCCGGCGTCCGATTCGACCTCCGCTCGCGCGAATGAGCCCCTCCGCGTCGGCATCGTCGCAGGCGAGCTCTCCGGCGATCTTCTCGGCGCCGCGCTCATCACGGCCATACGCGCCCAAGTGCCGGACGCGCAGTTTTTCGGCGTCGCCGGCCCCAAGATGATCGCCGCCGGCTGCGAGGCCTGGGCCACCGTAGACGACCTCAGCGTAATGGGTCTCGCGGAAGTCCTCCGTCACCTACCACGGCTCCTGAAGCTGCGCTCGTCTCTCGTCGATCGCTTCCGTGTCGCGCGTCCTCACGTGTTCGTCGGCATCGACTACCCCGAGTTCAACCTCGGCCTCGCCAAGCGCCTCAAGCGCGAAGGCTTCAAGACAGTCCAGTACGTCAGCCCCCAAGTCTGGGCGTGGCGCCAAGGTCGCGTCAGGACGATAGGCGACGCCTGCGACCTCATCTTGTGCCTGCTGCCCTTCGAAACCGACTTCTACACGCGCCACGGCGTACGCGCCGTCTTCGTCGGCCACCCCCTCGCCGACGAGATTCCTATGGAGGTCGATCGCGCCGCTGCGCGCAGCGCTCTCGGCATTGACGCCGCGGCGTCTGTCGTCGCGCTGCTCCCCGGCAGCCGAATGAGCGAGGTCGAGCGCCTCGGCAACGACTTGGCCACCGCCGCCGCCTGGATCGCCGAGCGCCGTCCGGAAATTTCCTTCGTGGCCCCAATGGCATCGCAACGCGTTCGTGAGTCCTTCGAGAGAAAAATCGCGGAAGTCCCTAACGCACCTAGGATCCGCATTATCGACGGCGAGTCCCAACGCGTTCTCGCCGCCGCCGACGCCGTCATCGTCGCTTCCGGAACGGCGACTCTGGAAACTCTTCTCTCGCGTCGGCCGATGGTGGTGGCGTATCGTTTCGCCGCCTTCACCGCATTCGTGCTGCGCAGCCTGGGGCTCGTCAAAGTGCAATTCTTCTCACAACCGAATCTTCTGGCTGGCCGCCGCTTGGTTCCGGAGTTCCTCCAGGAGCAGGTCAACGGTGCAGACCTCGGCGCCGCACTTTTGAACGAACTCGCCGACCCAGAACATCTGGCCGACCTGCAACGCGAATTCCGCGCGCTGCATGAAACGCTACGCCGCGGTGGCGCCGCTCTCGCAGCCTCAGCCGTGCTTGAGTGCGTACGATGCGACAACGCCCGGCGCGGAGACGTCGCATGACGTTAGTCGTCCAAGTCCGCGCACGCCCACCTAGGCGCGTAGCCGGCGTCGACGAAGCGGGCAGGGGCCCCCTAGCCGGCCCCGTAGTCGCCGCCGCCGTCATCCTGAACCCCCAGCGCCGCATCCACGGCCTAGCCGACTCCAAGGTGCTCACCGCCGAAGAGCGCGAGCGCCTCGCCCCCATCATCCGCGCGCGCGCGCTTGCGTGGTCGGTCGCCTGGGCCGACCGCGACGAAATCGACAGCCTCAACATTCTCGGCGCGACATTCCTCGCGATGCGCCGCGCACTGTTAGGTTTGCCAGTCTGCCCGACCCACATACAAGTTGACGGCAACCAGCTACCGCGCTTCGAGGACTTGAATCTCGGCTGCACCGCTGAGGCCATCATCGAAGGCGATGCCAGCGTCTCTGCCATCAGCGCCGCCTCCATCCTCGCGAAAACCTGTCGCGACGCCATGATGCGGCAGCTCGATCGCTGCTACCCCGGCTTCCACCTCGGAGCTCACAAGGGCTACAGCACCCCCGCGCATCTCGAGGCGCTCCGCAGCCGCGAGCCGTCACCGCTGCACCGGCGTTCGTTCAGTCCGGTGCGAGTGGCTTTTGAAGCCGTAACGATTGCCCTCGACGGTTCCGTTCCACAACGCTTGACCGGCACCAGCGATGAGATTTGAATTCGAGCGCGCGCGCCACCGAGTCTCCTATTGATGCCCGCTGAGTTCGTCCATCTACGCCTGCATACCGAGTACTCGCTGATCGACAGCGTGGTACGCGTGTCCGAGCTCGTCGATGCGGTAAGCGCCGCCGGTATGCCCGCTGTTGCCGTGACCGACCAGAGCAACCTCTTTGCGATGGTGAAGTTCTATCGTGCGGCACTCGCCAAAGGCGTGAAACCCGTCGTCGGTGTTGATCTCCTCGTGAAGGAGAGCGGCGAGCGTGTGCAGCCCTCGAAGATCACGCTCCTGTGCCAATCCCAGGCCGGCTATCGCAACGTCACGCGACTCGTCAGCCGTGCCTACCTCGAGGGCCAGCAGCGCGGTGTTCCAACAATCGACCGCGACTGGCTGACACTCGAAAATCTCGACGGTCTGATCGCCCTCTCTTGCGCGAGCGAGGGCGACGTCGGACGCGCGTTATCCAACGGACGTGATAAGGACGCCGAGCGAGCCCTCGATTTCTGGGCTTCCTTGTTCCCCGGCCGCTACTACATCGAACTGCAGCGCTTAGGTCGTCCCGGCGAGGAACATTACATCGCCGCCGCCGTTGCGCTCGCGTCTCGTCGCAACCTACCGGTCGTTGCCACCAACCCGGTGTGCTTCCTGAAGCAGGACGACTTCGAATCCCACGAAGCGCGGGTCTGCATCCACGACGGCGCGCTGCTCGCGGATCCCGGCCGCGTGCGCCGCTATTCACAGCAACAGTACCTACGCTCGCCGCAGGAAATGGCTGTGTTGTTCGCGGACGTGCCCGAGGCGCTCGTCAACTCGGTGCAGATCGCCCGCCGTTGCAGCCTGGTGTTGAAACTCGGTGAAGCCCGCCTGCCGCCGTACCCGGTGCCTGGCGGCATCACCACGGAAGACTTCATTCGCGTCGAAGCCGCGAATGGCCTGGAAAAACGCCTCGCCGTCGTGGCCGAAGCGCAGGTGCCCCACTATCGAGAGCGCCTGCAGCAAGAGCTCGACGTTATCTGTCAGATGGGCTTCGCGGGCTACTTCCTCATCGTCGCCGACTTCATCAGGTGGGCGCGCGAGAACGGCGTGCCCGTCGGCCCGGGCCGCGGCTCCGGTGCCGGCTCGCTGGTGGCCTACAGCCTTGGCATCACCGACATCGATCCGTTGAAGTATGACCTGCTGTTCGAGCGCTTCCTGAATCCCGAACGCGTCTCGATGCCCGACTTCGACGTGGATTTCTGCATGGATGGCCGCGACCGGGTCATCGAGTATGTTTCGCAGAAGTACGGCCGTGACCGCGTCTCGCAGATCATCACGTACGGTACGATGGCGGCGAAGGCCGTCGTGCGCGACGTCGGCCGTGTGCTCGGACATCCTTACGGTTTTGTCGATCGCATCGCGAAGCTCGTCCCCTTCGAGCTCGGCATCACGCTCGATGACGCGCTCCAAAAAGAGCCCGAGCTCAAAAAGTTATATGACTCCGAAGAGGAGATCAAAAACCTCATCGACCTGGCGCGGTCACTCGAAGGCATCACGCGAAACGCAGGCATGCACGCGGGTGGCGTCGTCATCGCGCCTTCGGTGCTGACTGACTACGCGCCGTTGTACTGCGACGACCAGGGCGGAAGCGTCGTTACACAGTTCGACAAGGACGACGTTGAAGCCGCGGGCCTGGTGAAGTTCGACTTCCTGGGCCTGCGCACGCTCACGATCATCGACAAGGGCCTGGTGATCATCAATCGTGTCCGAGCGGAGCGTGGCGAGCCGCCGCTGGATGTCGGCGCCGTCACGATGACCGACGCGAAGAGCTTCGCGCTATTGAAATCCTGCCGGACCACCGCGGTGTTCCAGCTGGAATCCCGCGGCATGAAAGATCTCGTGCGACGCCTGCAGCCTGACTGCTTCGAGGACATCGTCGCGCTCGTCGCGTTGTTCCGCCCCGGTCCACTGCAGTCCGGAATGGTCGACGACTTCATCGACCGCAAACACGGCAAGATTGACGGTCCTATCGACTACCTGCACCCGAGCCTGGAAAAGGTGATGAAGCCGACCTACGGCGTCATCCTTTACCAGGAGCAGGTCATGCAGATTGCCCAGGTGTTGGCCGGCTACACCCTGGGTGGCGCCGATCTGTTGCGCCGGGCCATGGGCAAGAAGAAGCCCGAGGAGATGGCGAAACAACGCTCCATCTTCGTCAACGGCTCGGTCGAGCGCGGCGTGCCACAGGAGCAGGCTGCCTACATCTTCGATCTCATGGAGAAGTTCGCGGGCTACGGCTTCAACAAGTCGCACTCCGCCGCCTATGCGCTGCTGTCCTATCAAACCGCCTACCTCAAGGCCCATTACCCCGCGGCGTTCATGGCCGCCGTACTCTCCGCCGACATGGACCACACCGACAAGGTGGTCACGCTCATCCAGGAATGCTCCGAAATCAACATCGAAGTCAAACCCCCGGATGTCAACAGCTCGCGCTATGAGTTTGCCATCGGTGGTGAGCGGTCGATCCGCTACGGTCTGGGCGCAGTCCGAGGCGTAGGGCAGGGTGCCGTCGAGGCGTTGATCACCGAGCGCGAAACCCACGGACCATTCCGGAGCCTGGAAGACCTGTGCCGCCGCCTCGATCTGCAGAAGGTCAATCGTCGCGTGTTGGAAGCGCTCCTGCGCTCGGGAAGCCTCGACAGCTTGGGTCCGAACCGCGCCACCCTCATGCAGTGTCTGCCGGCCGCCATGCAGTTGGGTGACCAGAACTCCAAGGCGTTGGATGCCGGTCAGAATGACATGTTCGGACTCGTGAGCGACAACCGCGCCGCCGCTCACGCTCCGGTCGTGCGCGCCGTCGAACTTCCGGAGTGGAGTGAGAGTGTCCGACTGACGGGTGAGCGCGAGACCCTCGGTCTCTATCTGACGGGTCATCCGATCGGTCGCTTCGAATCGGGCCTCGCCCGACTGGTTTCCCACCGCATCGGCGATCTCATCAGCGACCGTCCCATCACCGGTATGGAGGCACCGCGCTTCGGCGGCGGTAAGCCCGTCACCATCGCCGGTCTCATCGACGAGGTGAAAAAGCGCGGCCCCCGCATAATCCTGACACTCGACGATCGCACCGGACGCATCGAGGTCAACCTGTTTGACGACGTGTTTCAGAAACACCGTGATCTGATCGTGAAGGATGCGCTGGTGCTCGTCGACGGCATGCTGCGTTTTGACGAGTTCAGTGACTCCTGGCGCCTGTCCGCCCGCCGCCTCACTGAGCTCGACAAAGTCCGTGAGAGCCAAGCGCGCCGCTTGGTCCTCAAGTGGCCCCAGAACGGGAACTCCAAGGTGCTCCTCGGTCGACTGGCCGAAGTGCTGGCGCCGTGGCGGCCGGGTCCGTGTCCCATTACCGTCGAATATACGGGGGCCGGCGCCACGGGCGCGTTGACCCTCGGAAACGAGTGGACCGTCCGCGCCAGCCGTGAGTTGCTGGAGCAACTCGAGACCCTGGTGGGACGCGGCGGCGTCACGGTCTTCTATGGCGCGCCGCCCTCGATGTCCGCGAGTATGTCCGGGAACTAGGGCCGGTAGCCTGCCTGGTAGCCCTTGCGCCCCGACGCCCCCACCCCGTAACCTCGCGCAGCATTTGAATTTGCGGTAAAAGCGCTCATGGCCGTTGCCTTTTTGGATTTCGAACAACCTATCGCCGAGCTCGAAGCGAAAATCGAGGAGCTCAAGCACGTCACCTCGGAGTCCGAGGTCAACATCCAGGAGGAGATCGGCCGCCTGCAGGCCAAGAGCCGGCAGCTCACCACCAGCATTTTCGCCAGCCTCACGCCCTGGCAGATCACACAGCTCGCGCGCCATCCTCACCGGCCTTATACGCTCGACTACGTCGCTGCGATCTGCAGCGAATTCCACGAGCTCCACGGCGACCGGATGTACGCCGACGACTTGGCCATTATCGGTGGCGTGGCCCGCATCGACGGCCGTGCCGTGATGATCATCGGTCACCAGAAAGGGCGTGACACGAAGGAACGGGTACGGCGCAACTACGGCATGCCCAAACCCGAAGGCTACCGCAAGGCACTGCGTCTCATGCGGCTCGCCGAGCGCTTCGGCTTGCCACTCATCACACTCATCGACACACAGGGTGCCTACCCCGGCGTTGGCGCCGAGGAGCGTGGCCAGAGCGAAGCGATCGCTCGTAACATATTCGAGATGAGCGTACTGAGCGTCCCGATCATAACAGTGGTTACGGGCGAGGGCGGCTCCGGCGGCGCGTTGGCCATTGGTGTTTGCGACCGCCTTCTCATGCTCCAGTACAGCACGTACTCCGTGATCTCCCCCGAAGGCTGCGCCTCGATCCTGTGGAAGAGTCAGGACAAGAAGGAAGCCGCCGCGGACGCGTTGAACCTCACCGCCGATCGTCTCAACAAACTCGGCCTCGTCGACCAGGTGATCGAGGAGCCGTTGGGCGGCGCTCACCGCGACGCCGTCACGACCGCAGCGCGTCTGAAGGCTGCCGTGGTCCATTATCTCGACGAGCTCGAAGTGATTCCCCGCGACGAGCTGAAGGTCGCTCGCGCAACGAAGATCGCCGCCTTCGGCGTGTTTTCGGAGAGTGCGCCTTAGGAGCCTTTCTGACCCACGATTGCCTATTGCGGCCGTCCACTGCGCGCGCTTCACGCGCTCGCAGCTGGACTAGGGTGTGGCCCTCCGGCCCCTCCCGTGCGACGCGCGTGTCGTACCCCTCATCGGCGATCCTGAGTCACCCAAGCTCCAGCGCGTGACCGCGGATGAAGCGCCTACCGCCATCGCGCTCGCAACGGCCTTCATCGGTCAAACAGACTCCCGGTGCCTTCGGCCCGCAGTGGCTTGCAACTCAACTGGCCACACTGTTACCCGGGTTTCCAGACGCCTCGTTATGTGTTGCCCTCAGCGGCGGAGTTGACTCAACCGCGCTTCTAGCCGCTCTCGCAGCCCTCGCCGCGAAGCGTCCCCGCTCATTCCAACTCCGTGCCCTACACGTCGACCACGGCCTGCGTCCCGCGTCCAAACAGTGGGCCACCCACTGCCGCTCGCTCGCTCGCAAGTTGCACGTCCCGCTGAAGGTTCTAACCACAAAAGTCGAGCGCTCTCGCGGCACCTCGCTCGAAGCCGCCGCCCGCGACGCCCGCTACGGTTTACTGGCCGCCGCCCTCCACCCCGGCGAAATCCTCCTGACCGCCCACCACTCCGACGATCAGCTCGAGACCGTCCTCCTACAACTACTACGTGGCAGCGGCCTCCCCGGCATCTCCGCGATGCCCGCTCTCGCTCCGTTCGCGCACGGCTTCCTCGCGCGCCCCCTCCTGTCACGCTCACGCGCAGAACTCGAGACGTGGGCGCGAGAGCAGGGCCTGACGTGGGTCGAGGACGACACCAACGCCGATGAGAGCCTCGATCGAAACTATCTACGCCTGCGCATCCTCCCGCTGATCCGCGATCGATGGCCCGGCGCCGCAACAGCAGTAGCACGTTCCGCCCGCCACGCCGCTGAAGCGCAGTCGCTTCTCGACGCGCTCGCCCTCGCCGACGTTGATCGGTCGCGTTATGGTGAATCACTCTCAGCAAAATCGCTCCGCGCCCTCGCGCCGGATCGTCGTCGCAACGCGCTTCGTTTCTGGATCACCCGTGCCGGCTTCCTGGCTCCCGACACACGACGCCTCGAAGAACTCGCTGGCCCGTTGCTCAACGCTCGCCCCGACGCCAATCCATTCGTTACGTGGGGCGAGGGGGAGGGCAGCGTTTGTGCACAGCGGCACGGCGATCTCCTATCGCTACGGCCGAACTCGTCACATGATCTCTCCTCGCAGCCGTCTCCTACATCACGCCGAGCGTCCTCGCGCGCCGTGCCCACCGCGGGCACCGCTGACTCCGCGCCAGGTCCCGCACCCACCGATCTCGTCTGGTCGTGGCGCGACTCCCCAACGTACGATCTCCCCCGAAATCTCGGAAAGCTCGAGCTAGAGCCAGATCCCCGCGGTCCCCTCGACCTCGATTCTCTCCCGCCCACGCTAACGATCCGCTGGCGCTGCGGCGGCGAACGCCTCTCCCCACGCCCAGGCGGTCCGCGCCGCGCACTCAAGAACTTACTGCAGGAATCTCACGTGCCTGTCCCTGAACGCGCCCATCTCCCGTTGCTGTTCTCCGCCACTTCCTCTGGCGCGATGTCTTCCGAAGAAAGGCTCCTCGCCGTCGCCGACCTGCTGCTCGACGAAACGGTGCAGGCCACGCCCGCCACGCGCCGCCGCGCACGCTTGCGCTGGAAGAAGTCATCACACTGACGCCTCGCAACGACGATCGTTACCCACACAGGCCCCTGATCTGGTAACCTACTGTTCCGTCGTGTTTGCCTTCACGGCAACCGCATTTCTTAAGCGACGGGAAAAACCTGGCTAATATTTTATGACGCGCTTTGTATTCGTCACCGGTGGTGTCGTGTCCTCATTGGGCAAAGGCATCGCCGCAGCATCCTTGGGCGCGATTCTTGAGGCCCGCGGCCTCAAGGTCTCGATGGTCAAACTCGACCCCTACATCAACGTCGATCCGGGCACCATGAGCCCGTTTCAGCACGGCGAAGTGTTCGTCACGCAGGACGGCACCGAAGCTGATCTTGACCTCGGTCACTACGAGCGCTTCCTGCGCACGGTCACCGGACGTCACAGCAACTTCACGACCGGACGCATCTACGAACGCGTCATTGCGAAGGAGCGTCGCGGAGATTATCTCGGCGCCACCGTGCAGGTCATTCCGCACATCACCGACGAGATCAAGCGCAGCATCCAGCTGGGCGCCAACGGCGCCGACGTCTGCATGATCGAGATCGGTGGGACGGTCGGCGACATCGAGTCTCTGCCGTTTCTGGAAGCCATCCGGCAGCTCGGCGTCGAGCTCGGCCGCAGCAACTGCGTCTATATGCATCTGACGCTGGTGCCCATCGTCGGTGGCTCCGGCGAGATCAAGACCAAACCGACACAGCATTCTGTCAAGGAGCTCCGCGGCATCGGCATCCAGCCGGACGTCCTGTTGTGTCGCTGCAAGCATCCGCTCCCGGAAGAGCAGCGGCGCAAGATCGCTCTGTTCACGAACGTCGAAGAACGCGCGGTCATTTCCGGCGTCGACGCGGACGACATCTACAAGATCCCGATCCTTCTGCACGAGCAGGGTCTGGACGCCATCATTGTGGACAAGCTGCGGCTCGAAGTGCCCCCCACCGATCTGACCGAATGGCGCCAGGTCGTGAGCGCGAAAGCCAACCCCGATGGCCAGGTGGACATCGCGATGGTCGGCAAGTATGTGCAGATCCGTGACTCGTATCTGTCACTCCACGAGGCGCTGATGCACGGCGGCCTGAAGAGCCGTACACGCGTCAACATCCACTACATCGAATCCACGGACATCGAGCAGCACGGCACGCACATGCTGCAGGGGATGGATGCGATTCTCGTCCCCGGCGGCTTCGGCGAGCGCGGCATCGAAGGGAAGATCCAGGCCGCACGCTTCGCACGCGAGCACGGCGTTCCCTATCTCGGTATCTGCCTCGGTATGCAGGTGGCCATCGTAGAGTACGGTCGTCATGTGCTTGGCTTCACCGATGCCAACAGCACCGAATTCAACCGCGCGACCCAGAACCCCGTCATCGCGCTCATCTCCGAGTGGCAGGATCAGGCACAGGGCGTACAGGTGCGCGACGAAACATCCAACAAAGGCGCCACCATGCGTCTGGGTGCGCAGGAAGTGTTGCTCGGCGCTGGTACGCGCGCCCGCGACATTTTCGCCAAGGACGTCATCATGGAACGGCACCGCCACCGCTACGAATTCAACAACACTTACCTCGATCGCTTCACGCACGCCGGCCTGCGTTTCTCAGGCTTCTCTCGTGACGGCCTCGTGGAAGTGATCGAGCTGCAGAACCACCCGTGGTTCGTAGCCACCCAATTCCACCCGGAGTTCACCTCGACTCCGCGCGACGGCCATCCGCTGTTTACCGGCTTCATCCGCGCGGGCCGTGCGCACCGCGCAGCGCAGTTGCCGCAGGCGGCAGGCGCTTGAAACTCGCCGGGCACGAGGTCGGTATCGACCGACCTTTCTTTCTCATCGCTGGCCCCTGCGTCATCGAGAGCCCAACCCTGACGCAGGAGATCGCCGGTCGCCTCAAGGAGCTCACAACACGTCTCGGTATTCCGTACGTGTTCAAGGCCTCCTACGACAAGGCGAACCGCTCGTCCCGCTCGAGCTACCGCGGTCCGGGCATCGACGAAGGCCTGAAGGTTCTCGAAGACGTTCGTCGCGCAGTAGGCGTGCCCGTCCTAACCGACGTGCACGAAGACACGCCCCTCGCGGAAGTCGCCTCGGTTGTCGACGTCCTACAGACGCCCGCCTTCTTGTGCCGACAGACGAACTTCATTGTGAACACTGCCTCACAAGGCAAGCCGGTCAACATCAAGAAGGGGCAGTTTCTCTCCCCCTGGGAGATGAAGAACGTCGTCGACAAGGCTCGCTCCACCGGCAACGACGCCATCATGGTTTGCGAGCGCGGATTCTCGTTCGGCTACAACAACCTTGTCTCCGACATGCGCTCCCTCTCGATCATGCGCGACACGAAGTGCCCCGTCGTCTTCGACGCCACCCACTCCGTGCAGCTTCCGGGCGGGCAGGGCACCGCTTCTGGTGGTCAGCGCGAGTTCATCCCAGTGCTGGCCCGCGCCGCCGTGGCTTCGGGCATAGCGGGTCTGTTCATGGAAACCCACCCCGATCCCTCGAAGGCTCTCTCCGACGGTCCCAACGCGTGGCCCCTCGCACGCATGGAGCCGCTCCTGGAAACCCTCAAAGCCCTAGACCTGGTGGTCAAGGCCAAGCCTTTCGAAGAATCCTTGCTCTGACGTAAACACGCGGGAGTGCTACATCCGGGCTTGCGCGCAAGGTCAAACCGCGGATCTCACGCGCGAGCCTCATCCGGGCTTGCGCGCAAGCCGCAATGAGCCTGCGCGCCTGACCCCCCAGGGCCGACCTGCCGAGCTCCCCTAATAATCAATGGCTTACGCTCGAGCTGCGCCGCCCAAGAGCGCAAATCCTCGATTTCCCTACGCGTCACGTTCTGATGGCCGCCCCCGCCCCCCATGAAGTATCTTTCCCAGCTCTTCTTCGCAAGCAGCAGGACCCACCCCCCATGAGCCGAATTGCCGCCATCCGCGGCCGCGAGATTATCGATTCCCGCGGCAATCCCACCGTCGAAGCCGACGTGATTCTCGACTCCGGCGCCATGGGTCGGGCGGCCGTGCCCTCGGGCGCGTCCACTGGTACTCGCGAGGCCGTTGAGCTGCGCGACGGCGACAAGAAGCGCTACGGCGGCAAAGGGGTCCTCAAAGCTGTCGAGAACATCAACTCTGTTCTTCAGCAGGCCCTCTTGGGTCACGACGTGACCGACCAGGAAGGTATCGACAAGAAGATGATCGACCTCGATGGCACCGAGAACAAAGAGCGTCTCGGCGCCAACGCTCTCCTGGCCATTTCCCTCGCGGCCGCGCACGCCGCCGCCAACGATTCGCGTCAGCCTCTATATCGCTACCTGGGTCACGCCATCGGCGACGCCCGGGAGCCGGTTATGCCGGTCCCGATGATGAACATCATTAACGGAGGCGCGCATGCCAACAACAGCCTCGACATCCAGGAGTTCATGATCCTCCCGGTCGGCGCTCCAACCTTCCGCGAAGCCCTCCGCTACGGCGCCGAGGTGTTTCATACGCTGAAGAAGCTGCTGAATGAGCGCGACCTCTCGACCGGCGTTGGCGACGAGGGCGGCTACGCGCCGAACCTCGAGTCGAACGAAGAGGCACTCGGCATCATCCTCCAGGCTATTGACAAGGCGGGCTACAAGGCCGGCAAGGACATCTATCTCGGCCTCGATGTCGCGTCTTCCGAGTTCTTCAGGAACGGCCGCTATGAGCTCGAGTCCGAGAAGCGCGGCTTCTCCTCGGCGGAATTCACGCGCTATCTGGCGGACCTCGCCGGCAAGTACCCCATCATCACAATTGAAGACGGCATGGCGGAAGGTGACTGGAACGGTTGGGCGCAGCTCACCAAGGCGCTCGGCGAAAAGCTGCAACTCGTCGGCGACGACCTGTACGTGACGAACACGAAGATCCTCAAGGAAGGCATCGATAAGCACATCGCCAACGCCATCCTCATCAAGCCGAACCAGATCGGCACGCTCACCGAGACTCTCGCCGCGATCGAAATGGCTGACAAAGCCCACTACGCCTCGGTCGTGTCGCACCGCTCCGGTGAGACGGAAGACAGCACCATTGCCGACATTGCCGTCGCCACCGCAGCCACGCAGATCAAGACAGGCTCCCTGTCACGATCAGACCGCATGGCCAAGTACAACCAGCTGCTGCGCATCGAAGCCGAGCTCGGAAAAGTACGTTACGCCGGGCGGGAGGCGTTTCCGGTCAAGATTTGAGCTGGCACCTCCGGTATCGGCGTGTCAGGGATTGGCGCCCTCGGGGGACCGTCGGCTGCGCATGCGTCGCACCCTTCGCGTGCGGCGTGTGGTCTGTTAGGCTACTGTGCTCATGAAATGGCTCGCCACGGGCTTAGCACTCGTCATTCTCCTCCTGCAGTACCGGGTTTGGTTATCCGACGGTGGAGTACGCGAGCTGGATCGACTTCAGAAGTCCGTGGTCGCACAGCGCAATGAGAACCAGCAGCTCGAGGAGCGCAACCGGCAACTCGGCGCTGAAGTTCGCGACCTCAAGACCGGTCTCGATGCGCTCGAAGAGCGGGCGCGCAGCGATCTCGGCATGATTGCCTCGCACGAGACTTTCTATCAGGTCGTACCGCCCACGGCCCCGGGCTCCCGATCACCTGCACGGACAGTTGCCTCGCGCTGACGTGTCGCGCTCCGGACCCGATCCCACCCATCCCGTTCCTTCACGGTCTCCAATGCGTTACTGGCTCGTCATGCCCGCCGCGGGCGTCGGTCGTAGATTCGGCAACACCAAACCGAAGCAATACGCCCTGTTGCAAGGTCGCACTGTCATTGAGTGGGCGCTGGCGCCGTTTCTGACGGACCCCAGTTGTGCCGGAGTATCCATCTCACTCGCCGCCGATGATCCCTACTGGGGTGAAGTCGCGGAGCGACTCGCCAAGCTCCCGGGCCGCACACCCGAGCTGATCTTTGCGGGAGGAGGGGTCGAGCGAAGCCACTCCGTACGGAAGGGTCTCGCCGCGCTGAGCTCTCGTGCACTCGCAGACGATTGGGTGCTCGTCCACGACGCCGCCCGCCCGTGCCTTTCCTCCGACGACCTCCAACACCTGCTGAATCGTCTCGGGTCCCACCGCGTAGGCGGCATCCTCGCCACGCCAGCCGCCGACACGCTGAAACGCGCGAGTACCGAACTTCGCGCGAGCGTCGATCCACGCCCAAGCTCCGGGCCGCGCGGCACTCCGGTCGCCGACCCCGAAGTCGCGCAGACGGTCGACCGTGCCGGCCTATGGCGTGCCCTGACACCGCAAATGTTTCGTTACGAAATGCTCTGCGACGCGTTGGACCGCTCTCTCGCTACCAACCGCTTGCCGACCGATGAGGCACAAGCGTTGGAGTGGACGGGCGAGCACCCCGTCCTAGTGCAGGGCTCGGCCGCGAACATCAAGATCACAAGTGCAGACGACCTGGTGCTTGCCGCGGCTTTGTTGAACGCGCGTGAGAGCACCCCCGTCGCCCGTTAGGAGTATTCGTCATGAGAATCGGATCAGGTACCGACGTACACGCATTTGGACCCGGCGATTTCGTAATGCTGGGTGGCGTGCGCATTCCTCACTCGCGAGGCGTCGTCGCGCACTCTGACGGAGACGTAGTTCTGCACGCGTTGTGTGACGCCCTCCTGGGTGCGGCGGGCCTGGGCGACATCGGCCAGCACTTCAAAGATACCGACCCTCGATGGAGGGGCGCCGACAGCAAGGGATTCGTCCGCCATATCATCGAGATGCTTCGCACCCGCAAGCTGCGTGTTGGAAACGCCGACGTCACGGTGCTCTCCGAAGCCCCAAAAGTAGGCCCCCACCGCGACGAGATCCGCCGCCAGATCGCCGACCTTCTCGAAGTCAGCACCGACTACGTGAACGTCAAAGCAACGACCACCGAACGCCTAGGATTCCTCGGCCGTTCTGAAGGCATCGCCGCCCAGGCTGTTGTCCTGTTGCTGGACGCATGAAGTTCTCGAGTGCCATCCCGGTACACGCACACGCCGGCTCGACATTGCAGTTGCCGCATTCGCCGCGGCTCTAGGTTCGCCCCGTGGACCCACACTGGCTTACCGCCGCCCTCGACCCTCCGCGCGCCCACGGCGCGCCCCTCGCTCGCGGCACCCTACGCACCGACCCCGAAGACTTCATCGTAGAAGAAGACCTCGGCTTCACCGCGTCAGGCGCCGGCCAGCACGTCCTCCTCAAAGTCCGTAAGCGAAACGCCAACACCCAATGGGTCGCGCGCGAGCTCGCCAAACTCTGCGGCTGCCACCCTCGCGACATCGGCTACGCCGGACTGAAAGACCGCCGCGCCATCGCCGTGCAATGGTTCACGGTCCCCAAGTCGCGCCTCGCCCTTGAGGCCTGGCGCGAAGTTCGCCACCCCGAATTCGATGTCCTCGAAGCCGACGCCCACTCGCGCAAGCTTCCCCGCGGCGCACTTGCCGGCAACCGCTTCATCATTCGCGTGCGCGATACCAACATCGGCGACACCGAGCTCACAACCCGCATAGCCGAAATAAGCCGCCTCGGTGTCCCAAACTACTTCGGCCCACAACGCTTCGGCCACAGCGGCGCAAACCTCGCCCGCGTCGCCGACGGCCTGCGCGCACTACGCTCTCATGAGCGCGGCTTCGTGTTGTCCGCCGCGCGCAGCTTAGTGTTTAACGCCGTTCTCGCGGTGAGGGTGCGCGACAGCAGTTGGGACCGTCTCGAATCCGGCGACATCGCCAACCTGGACGGTCGCGGCAGCATCTTCCCCGTTGATGCTATGGATCAAACGTTGACCGATCGCGCCGCTCAACTCGACATCCATCCAACAGGCCCGTTATGGGGCAGGGGCGACCCGCCCAGCAAGCAACGCATACTGGATCTAGAGACCCGTACCGCCGCCGACTTCCCGCAACCCTGCGCCCTCACCGCCGAAGCCGGTATGGACCAAGAGCGCCGCTCCCTCCGCCTCGCCGTCCGCGAGCTCAATTGGCAGCGCGACCCCGACGCCAATTCCCTCGTCATCCGCTTTCGCCTGACCCGCGGCAGTTTCGCCACCACCGTCCTACGCGAACTCATCGATTCCGACGCCCTCGGCGACGAAGACCAGGAGGGGCCTTAGCCCTCGAGCCGTCGCCGCCGAGTTGGAACCGTTACGCCAGCGGCACGCCGGCAGCGGTACGTAATCGCCAAGCTTCCCCGCGCATTACCCTTCCGCCGAACTAGCCCGCAAGGAGCACATACACGGCCCCAGTCCCCCCATCCACCTGCCGCGCCGACACATACGCCACCACAGCTCCGACCCGGCGCAGCACCGAACTCACGGCCCCCTTGAGCACCGGCCCCCGATGCCCGGACCGCAGACCTTTGCCGTGGATGATCCGCACACACCGAAGGTCCCGATCCAGTGCGTCCGCGAGGAAGTCCCGCAAGGCCAGCTTCGCCTCCGCGACCGTCAGCCCGTGCAGATCAATCTCCGCCTGCACGCGGTACTGTCCGCGGCGAAGCTTCCGCAGGACGGGCATCTGTACACCGGCGCGGTGGTAGACGAGTTCGTCGCCGGCAGCCAGCTCCGGGTCACCCGTTTCTCCGTCGAGGCTTTCGAGCAGTACCGCGTGTCGATCCGCGCGACTGAAGCGGGCGATGGGCATGGGCCGACGCCGGCTCGCTTCCGGAGCCTCGCGGCGCGGCAGCCGTTTGACATCCTGTACAGCCTCTCTGAAAAGCCGGACATCATCTTCGTCGTCGGGTGTGGGGCTCACGCTACCTCCGCCGAAAGTGGTTCCAGTATAGTCGCCGCCTCACGAGCCTCCACACCGCCATACACGCCCCTGTGAAGATACTGGTAAGCAACGACGATGGCTTCCGCGCGGAGGGCATTCGCCGCCTGCGGGAGGCCCTCGCGACGCTCGCCGACGTCACGGTGACCGTCATGGCCCCGGACCGTAACCGCAGTGGCGCCAGCAATTCGCTGACCCTCGATGTACCCCTGCGCGTGTTCGAAGCAGAGCCCGGCGTCTACTACGTACCAGGCACGCCCACTGATTGCGTCCATCTCGCGGTCTCCGGCTTCTTCGACCACAAATATGACATGGTGGTTTCCGGCGTGAACGACGGCGCCAATCTCGGCGATGACGTCCTGTACTCGGGCACAGTCGCGGCGGCCATCGAAGGTCGGTTTCTGGGGTTACCCACGATCGCCGTCTCCCTGTGCACATCGCCAGGCAGTGGCCATCACTTCGAGACCGGTGCGGCGGTCGCGCGGCTCCTCGTGGCGCAACTTCTAGGCAAGCCGCTGGAACGCGACGGCCCGCTCATCCTGAACGTCAACGTGCCGGACCTGCCGTTTGAGAAGCTGCGCGGTTTTCGCTCGAGCCGACTCGGCTACCGCCACCCCTCGGAGCCCATCATTCCCGCGCGGGATCCGCGCGGCCGCCCCGTATACTGGGTCGGGCCCGCCGGCGCCGAGCACGATGCCGGCCCCGGAACCGACTTCGCCACCATTTCAGAGAACTACGTTTCGGTGACTCCGTTGCAGATTGATTTGACCCGACACGCCGCGTTGCCGGCCGTGCAGAGTTGGTTGGAAGGTATCAATGGCTGACGTGCGCTTCGCAGGAATCGGAATGACCTCCGCGCGCACGCGTGACCGGCTCGTGCAGCGTTTGAGAGATCAGGGCATCACGAATCTCTCGGTCCTCGATCGTGTCCGGAATGTGCCACGTCATATCTTCGTGGACGAGGCGCTTGGTACGCGAGCGTACGAAGACACGGCGCTGCCCATCGGATTTGGCCAGACGATCTCGCAGCCCTACATCGTTGCGCGCATGACCGAGGCGTTGCTGGAAGGTGGTCCGCTGACGAGCGTCCTGGAAGTAGGAACCGGCTGCGGTTATCAGACAGCGGTGCTGGCTCCGCTCGTCGACCGGATCTACACGATTGAACGGGTGGAGCCTCTCGTGACCCGTGCCAAGGAGCGCATCAAGGAGCTTGGGATTCGCAACGTGAGATTCCGCTACGGCGACGGCACGCTGGGCTGGAAAGCGCATGCGCCGTTCGACGGCATTTTGGTTGCGGCTGCTCCTCTCGTCGTCCCGGAGGAGCTCATCAAGCAACTGAAAGTCGGCGGCCGGCTGCTGGTTCCTGTTGGACCCGAGGGCCAACAGGAGCTCATTCGTTTCACCCGCAAGGAGCAGCGGGTCGAGCGTCAATCACTTGGTGCTGTTGCATTTGTGCCGCTGCTCGGTGGCACCACCTGAAGTCCTGCGGAAGCTGAGACTGGTTCTACCTATATCTCGTAACATCATGATTGTCTGAGCTTTTGCGGCAGAGCCGTAATGACTGGCGAAATATCGCGGAAATACCGCGAAAACAAGGGCTCCGAGCGGCAATCGCACACTCTTTATGACCTTCCGGAGTGTCGAAAATCTTTGCAGCGTAAATAACTTGCACGACGATCTGCGACGTGTTTAACATGCGTCCCTGTCGTCTAGCGACGACAGGAAAAGAGCCTGACGAGGATGTCCGGCAGAAGACACAGGGAGGAGGGGAGTCGAAAAAAGCAAAAAGTCGAAAGAAGAAAAATAATCAGTGCAGTCGTTCGAGTCTGTCAGCTTCGAATGATTGTCGGTTGGTTGATATTCCTCCCCTTGTGTCTTCTGCCGGATAGCTTCCCGCGCCCTTCGCGCGGGACCGCCGGCCCCAGCTAAGTAGAACAACGTCGCCGCGCGAGTCAGCGCGATGCGCCTCAGCTCAAAAACAGTGCCGCGGCAACCTGCCGTTCTTCCTGCACGAGAACGTTGAAGGTGCGGCACGCCGCGCCGAGATCCATCACCTCGAGTCCCACGCCACGCGCAGTCAGCGCCGCGCGAATCGTCCCAGGTGGAAACCGTTGCGTTGGCCCGGTTCCTAACAGCACCAGCTCCGGCTTCAACGCCAGGATCGCTTCCAGGTGGGCCGGCGCCAGCTCCGCGAAACTCGCCGGCTCCCATTCCGATATCAGAGTGTCAGCCGTCACGATGCAACTGGCGTGCAGCCGATGCTCCCCGATCCGGATTTCCTGCGGCGAGTACCCCCGGATGAGGTTGACGCGTGAACTCGCTTCGAGTGTGAACTTCATGAACGGTACGATACCGCCCGTGCGCGAAATCGTCATCGTCATCTCAGACCTCTACCTCGCCCAAGACCCGTCGGGCCGCTCATCTAGCCTCGTCCAAGGTCAGCTCGAGAGCCCCCCCGGCATCGGCGCCTTTCCCGGTATCGAGCACGTCGCGCGCTTTGGAGAGCGGGCCGCTCTCGAAGGCGGCTGGCGCCCCTGGCTCGCACGCTGGCTGGGCCGTGGCGATCTTGCGGATGTTGCTCCGGGCGTGATCGCTGCAGTGGGCGTTGTACCCGCTGTCGCCGCGGCCCCGCCCGCGGCTGGTGGTGCTGACTCCACCGCATGGATCGCAACGCCAGTCCATCTCATCGCAGGCCTCACCAGCGTCCATCTCGATCGCCGCAGCATCCTGCGTCTCCCCGCAGCCGATCTAGAAAGCTTCGCCCTAGACTTCAACCGCACGTTCGGCGACTCGAGCCTGCGCCTAACGCCTCTCGCGGCGGGCGATTTCCTCATGCAAGGACCCGCCACATTGACCGCCGCGACGACGGAACCTGCGC
>JAQGOE010000018.1 GCA_028293725.1 Gammaproteobacteria bacterium
GATGGCAGGGACCCTTGCGGGTTCCTGCCGGCTCCGTAGTGATCTGTCTGGGGCTGGGCTCATCCGCCGATGATCTGGTGGCCGAACTGTTGGCGCGGCTGTTACTCAGCCAGAAGATAGATGCCCGCCACTTTTCGCCCGGAGAGTTGGCAGCCGGGTTGCCGCCGGGCGCCGACCCGGAGGGCGTGTCCGTCGTGTACCTGGTGAGTGCCTTCCCCGGCCCGGAACGCGAGAGCGCCGCTGTCCTGCGCGGACAAGCCCGCGGGATGTTTCCTCACGCCCACGTGGTGAGAGTGTTTTGTCCAGGTGTTACAGCTCTCCCCGACGTGAGCGAAAACACTGGGCATGCCGACCGCACGGCCCAGTCTCTCGTGCAAGCAATGCAGATGTGCACCGCCTCGCCCAGGCCTGCACCGATCTCCACCCGCCGCGGGATCCTGTCGGCATGACAATTCTTTGTCGGTCATGAGTTGGACCACCCACCATCAATGACGTGTATCGCACCCGTCGTGAAGGAGGACGCATCGCTTGCAAGATAGAGGGCCAACTCAGCGATTTCTTCTGCTCTCCCGATGCGCCCCATGGGCTGTCTGGCGACAAACTCGGCGCGCGCCTTTTCGGCGTCCCCCGTTGCCGCAAGACGCTCATCCAGAGAGGGCGACTGGACGGTACCGGGGCAGATGGCATTGCAGCGGATACCCTGCTTCACAAAGTCGAGCGCGACGGATTTCGTCATGCCGATCACCGCCGCCTTGGAAGCACCGTAAATGAATCGGTTCGCGACGGCTAGAACCGCGCCGGCCACCGACGACATGTTGATGATGGAGCCCCCGCCCCTATCGATCATGCCTGGCAGGAACGCTCGCATCATCCGGTACGCGGCTTTCACATTGAGCTCGAAGGATAAATCAAAATCCGCTTCTTCAACCTGCAGGACGGTTCCTGAATGAACGAACCCCGCACAGTTGAACAACACGTCGATCCCCCCTACTTCGCGACTCAGCGCCTCGATGGCACCGCCGTCTGTGAGATCCACACGGCGGGTGTCCATGCCTTCGAGCGTCGCCAGGCTTCCCGCGTTGATGTCAACCGCGATGACTCGCGCCCCTTCTCTCGCGAAGAGCAGTGCGGAGGCGCGACCTATTCCCTGGCCCGCGGCAGTAATGAGTACTGTCTTCCCATTCAGTCGCTTCATGTTCGCGGCGCTCCGATCTGGTCAGAGAGGGCTTTCGGGACAGGAGCATCCGCGGGAATCAAGCCAGCGGCCCGCAGATCGCGCCAGAGAGCCGACGGCAGGGGTCGCCGCACATCGTCCACTGCTTGTACCACCTGCTCGGGCGTACCCATTCCCGCCACCACAGTCAGTACCCGCGGATGTGCCAGGGGGAACTGCATCGCGGCCGCGCTTAGCGGCACATGGTGCGCATCACAAATGGACTCGATCTGAGCAACACGAGCCACGACATGCTCAGGAGCACCGCCATAGTTGTAGTTGCCTGGACCCCCACGACGTACACCTGTCGCGAGTATGCCGGAGTTGTACGGCCCCCCGACGATCACCTCGACACCGCGTCTTGCGCAGTTGGGTAAGAACGTTTCGAGCGGCCCCTGCTCGAGCAGGGTATAGCGGCCCGCCAGCAACACCAGATCAAAATCGGCGTGTTCGAAAGCCTCTTCGGCGACCTGCGTTTCATTCACACCCAGGCCGATGGCCCCCACCGCTCCGGAATCGCGTAACTCGCGCATGGCCCGATAACCCCCATCCAGGAACTGCGCAAGAAAGCGCGGATGGTCCTCACCATGCGTCAACCGGCCGAGGTCGTGGACGAGCAGAATATCGATTCGCTTGCGCCGCAGCCGGCGCAGACTCGACTCATAGGTCCGTAAAGTGCAATCGTAGCTGTAGTCGAATTCACTCTGGTAAGGCTCCGGTGTGACGAATCCTTGCCGGGGCATCGTTAAATCCAGGTCCGCACGGCCGACCCGCTCCAACTTGCGCCCGACCTTGGTGGATATGACCAACTCCTGGCGCGGATCGAGTCCTTCCAGGGCCTCGCCCAGCCGCTTTTCACTCAATCCAAAGCCATAATGCGGCGCTGTGTCGAAATAGCGGATACCCAATTCGACCGCCGTGCGAATGGCAGCATGAGCCACTTCCTCGCTGACGGGCGAGTACAAGTTACCAATCGCGGATCCACCGAAGCCCAGCGGACCGAAGGTCATATGATCCAGCGTGAGTTCGTTCAATCGGCCCTACTCCGCAGCGACCACCTTTCCCGATCCCGAACCCACGTCAGTACTTGGCGCGAATTCCAACCGTGTATCGCCTGCCGACATCACGATAAGTCTGCGTATCTTGAGTGACATTTGCGTAAGTGAATTCCCTGGAATCCGTCAGATTGACGGCATCAGCAGTGAGTATAACGTGGCTGGTGAGCGAAAATTGCACACCGGCGTCGAGCTGCTTATAACTGTCGCTGAATTGTGGGACACCCGTCTGTGTCTGGGGCGCCACCAGATAGTGATCGCGCCATGTATACGAGACGCGTGCCTGCAGAGGGCCTTTTTCATAGAAGCCGACGAAGGTGGCCGAGTTCTTCGACAGACCCTCCAAGGTGTAGTGCGCAGCATCCGCCTTCGCTGCGTTGAAGTAGTTAGCGTCGCTGTCCGTGTAGGTATAACTGATCTGCGTACCCAGGCCATCCAATGGTGAGGGCAACCTGCTGAAGACCGTCCGGTAGCTCAACTCCACGCCCTGCACCGAGGCGCCCTTGCCATTCACAGGTTGGTCGACAATAAACGTGACCTGATCCACCAGCTGGGGACTGACCCCTCGCGTTATAAAAGAGTCGATCGACTTGTAAAACGCGGTCGCCGAGGCAATCGAGTCAGCATTAAAGTACGATTCCAACCCGAACTCGAATTGCGAAGCCCTGAACGGCAGCAGATCCGGATTGCCTCGAGTGATACGCTCATTGCCCGGATTGCTGGTAATGGTCTGCGCGGGCGAAAGATCCGTGAGCGTCGGGCGCGACACGACGCGGGACGCGGAGGCACGCAGGATCAAGGTGTCCGTCAAATTGAGGCGAGCGTTGATGGAAGGCAGAACGTCAGTGTAATGCCCACTGAAATGCAGCGGTGTCAAACCCGACAGCACGATGACATTTTGCCCCGTTCCATTCGGGTGCGCGCTCAAGACGGTTTGCCCTGCGCCATCAGAAGTGAAGTGCGTGATCTCGACGCGGAATCCTGTATTGACGGCAAGGGGCATGGTGCCCAGATGGCCATGGAACTCGTTCATCAGATAGGCCGTTGCGACCTTCTCGGCCACCGAGGAACTGGCCGCTGGATCGGCAACGATCGGTAGAAGACTGCCGCTATGGAGGGCGGGGTTGGCCGTCGTGTTCAAGGCCAGCAACTCATTAAACAGCGCGTTGGTATTATAGTCGACCCAGTTGGTCGCGTTGCCGCCACCACGCCCACCGAAGATATTGTAATTCGTGGGCGTGAACAAACTCGCCGGCAAGGGCACATCACTACCGCAATAGGCGCAGGCATTCGGCTCCGTGAAACCCGTAGTGGCCTTGGTGCGGCTCGAATAACCCAACCCACCATAAACAGCGACGTCCCCGCCGTCCCACTTTGCGTCGAGCCTGCCTTCGTAGAT
>JAQGOE010000024.1 GCA_028293725.1 Gammaproteobacteria bacterium
ATGATGTACTCACCATTCGCGCGGAGACTCGCGGCGAAAGCACCTCCGAACCCGACAAGCAGCGCCAATACAGCGTCACGGAGCGCGAATACGGACGCATAGTGCGTGCGTTCCGCCTTCCGTTCTCACCGGATCCGAACCAGGTAGATGCGCAACTTCAGAACGGTCTTCTGACCGTCCGGATCGCGAAACCACAATCGGTCCAGGATAAAGTGTCAAAGATCCCGGTTCACGCTGGCACGAATGGAGAAGCGAATGCGGCGGTGCCCACTGACGGCGGCGCGAAAACGGCGCCTCCGGGGCAAAATAAATCCGCAAAAACTTCGCAGGCCGAACCGCCCGCCCACTGAAGTGAGCACCAGCTGGTTCCTCCATGTCTCACCACGGAAGTCGCCTTGGGAATAGGTCTGACTCGCGAGGCACGGGGAAACTACGGTGTTACCTGACACAACGCACTTGCATGCGGTCTCAACTGGACTGAGCCTGCGCGAGCGCGACACGGTCCAATGCATCACCCCAAGCGCCGCCACCGCAGGAGTTAGTGGCGAAACCGCCGATCATCGAGCCTTTCGATAGGGCCGTTGCGCATACACCCAATGGCCTCCTCCGCATCATCCTCTCTTATCGAGCGGCGCCGCGATCAGATGTTTCCCGTCTTGAGCCCGACACAGATCGGCGTCGCTCGCCGCTTTGGAGGTGAGCCGCGACGGTTCGAACGCAATGAGATTGTGTTCGAGCTGGGACGGACAGACACGCCGGCGTATCTCATTCTCTCGGGATCGATCATCGCCTCCCGACGCGACAGCGTCGATGGCTCCAGCGTGATTACCACACATGGAGTGGGCGAGCTCACCGGCGAAATCAGTCAACTCGCCGGTGGCCCTTCGCTCGCCGAAGGCCGCGCGGGTAGCGATGGCACGCAAGCCGTACCGTTCAATTCCACACAGCTACGCGCTCTCGTCGTCTCAACCGCCGACATCGGTGAGATGGTCATGCGCGCGTTCATTTTGAGGCGTGCATTTCTGATCGAGACGGGTGCCGGATTGGTACTTCTCAGTGCGAGAGAGGCGCCGGATGCGCTGCGTTTGCAGAGCTTCCTGAGGCGCAACGCTGTGCCTTACACGCTGCTCGATCCGGATGTGGACCCCGACGCCGGTCACTTGATCGACCGGCTGGGTGTCCGCAAAGCGCAGCTGCCGATAGCCATTTGCCCCAACGGCACGATCTTACGCAGCCCACGAGAGAAAGCGCTCGCCCGGTGTTTGGGTTTGCTGCCGAGCTGCCTCTCTGATCGATCCTACGACGTCGCGGTTGTCGGAGCGGGTCCCGCAGGACTTGCGACCGCCGTTTATGCCGCATCAGAGGGTTTGTCCGTTCTCGTGCTCGATGCGCACGCCTTCGGCGGCCAGGCAGGCGCTTCCGCGCGCATCGAGAACTATCTGGGGTTCCCCACCGGCATATCCGGTGAAGCGCTCGCGGGGCGCGCCTTTACTCAGGCGGAAAAATTCGGCGCGGTGATGGCCATTCCAGTGGAAGTCAGACTACTGAAGGCGACGTCCAATGCCCCGGTGTTCCACGACACGCAGCACACCAAACGTAGCTTCGAGTTGGAGTTGAACGAGGGCCAACCGGTGCGCGCTTCGGCCGTCGTCATCGCGAGTGGCGCGCGATACCGTAAGCTCGATCTACCTGACTTGAGCGCCTTCGAGGGTCGAGGTGTTTACTACTGGGCTTCGGCCCTCGAGCTGAAGCTGTGCGCGCGCCGCGAAGTCGTAGTCGTGGGCGGCGGCAATTCGGCCGGCCAAGGGACCGTGTTTCTTGCGAACGAGGTCGCCCGAGTGCATCTGCTGGTGCGCGCTCGAAGTCTTAGCGACAGCATGTCGCAATACCTCATCGATCGCATCAGTGCGCTGCCCAACGTCGAGCTGCATATGGAGACCGAGCTCACGCGGCTGGTAGGGGATCCGGCTGAAGGTCTCCAAGAGGTCGGGTGGCGAAAGTCGGGTGGGGAGGAGGAACGACACCCGATCGGTCACGTCTTTCTGTTCATCGGCGCCGTACCCAATACCGACTGGCTCAGACAATGCGCCGTGGACGTAGACAGCAAGGGATTCGTTCGCACCGGCGAGGCGGCGGGTCATCACGCCGGGGCCAATAACGGAGTGACCCCAGCCGCTGCGTCACTGGAAACCTCTCTTCAAGGTGTGTTCGCGGCCGGGGACGTTCGCGCCGGCTCGGTGAAGAGAGTTTCCGCCGCAGTCGGCGACGGCGCGGCCGTAGTGGCACAGCTGCACCTCTATCTGCAGGCAATTTGGCCAGCGGACAGCCCTCCGTGAAGGCGACCCTCTTACCACCAACTCGCGAGCTCGCTCTTGATGTCATTGAGCGAGTACGAAGCAACTTCCTTGGGTACTTCCGCTTCCACTCGGTCTCTCACCTCCTTGTGAAATTCCTGGCGGAGCGCGCCAAGCACCTTTGGCGGGGCAACCACGATGAGCCGGTGGAAGTGACTCGTGTGGGAAAGTCGATAGAGCGCTGCGGCTATCTCGGCGGCAAAACGATCCTCAGCTATGCGATGCCAGTCAGTTTCCTCTACGGCGCTTCGCCGTGGGCCCATACGTGAATGGACGCGCCCGGGGCGGTCAGTGCCTTGCTCGCGCGTCGGCGGATTCTCCTGCCGCAGGACGGCCTCGACCTCCAGGTCGGGTTTCTGAATGGTGCCTCGGTTCCGAAAGAACACCGCCCTCGTACCATCGCCGACCAAAACGAGTGCGTCGTGCGGGATGCTCGCCTTCTGCATGCCAACCTCTGCCCCTAAACATCCCCCTGCAATCTGTGCGACGCATTGACGCCGGTCAACGCGCGTCGCCATGTGGCACCGCTCAAGCAGCGCGCCTCACGCACTCTGCGCACGCGTCCGCGAGGCAACCTCATCGATGTGCCGGTGCAAATCAGCAGGATCCTCATAAACGCGCAGCGCACCGCTATTCTGCAGTTCCTCGAGTCCATAGCCCCCGCTGAGCAGGCCGACTCCCAACGCACGGCAGCGAGCGGCCGCCAACATGTCCCAAATGCTGTCGCCGACGACGATCGCACTTTCAATCGGAACCGCCAACCGCCGCGCTGCCTCCAGGAACAAATCGGGATCAGGCTTGGCAAATCGCACCTGGTCACGCGTGACCACCACCGTACTTTGAGGATCGACCCCCAATGCTTGCAAATTCGCGGACGCCGTCTGCAGACGCCCGCTGGTCGCAATAGCCCAGGGAATGTTGCTTGCGCTCAAACCCTCGAGCAGCGCATGTGCCCCGGGCAGCGGCACCACACTCGAAGACAAAGCTCCATACTCCTCGGCGTGGCGTTCGCCCAGGCGCTTGATCATTGCGGGGCTCACGTCACGACCGATTTCGCGCAGCAGTTGATCCGCGAACAGACCGCCGCTCATGCCAATCTTCCGATGAATCCGCCAGACCGACAGCTCGATCCGTTCCGCCTGCAGCGCCCGATGCCAGGCCAGCACGTGTTGATAGACGCTATCGATCAGCGTACCGTCCAAGTCGAATAAAAACGCGTTGGGCCGGGGCGAATTGGGCTCCGGGGTCATCACGGCTGCCCCTGCCCGCCCCCCGCCCCATAAATATTCCCTGTCGCAAAACTGGCATCCGCCGCCGCCAGCTGCACATAGATCGAAGCCAACTCCGCCGGCTGCCCGGGCCGCCCGAGAGACGTCGAACTCCCGAAATGTTGATACTTCTGCTCGGTGGCCCCACCACTGACCTGCAGCGGAGTCCAGATGGGCCCCGGCGCCACCCCGTTGACCCGAATCCCTTTGCCCCCGAGTTGTTTGGCCAACGACTTGACGTAGTTCATCGTTGCCGCCTTCGTCTGCGCGTAATCGTACAAGTCCGGCGACGGATCGTAGGCCTGCTCCGACGTCGTCCCGATGATGCAGGATCCCGCCTTGAGGTGCGGCAACGCCGCCTTGATAATCCAGAACGGCGCATACACATTCGTCTTCATCGTCGCATCGAAGTCCTGCGTCGTGATATCGAGAATCGAAGGCTTGGACTGCTGCCGCCCCGCGTTACAAACCACGATGTCGAGTCCGCCCAGTTTCTGGATCGCATCCGCCACGAGCTTCTGACAGAACGCCTCTTCGCGTAAATCCCCGGGAATTCCGACACCGTTTCGGCCTGCCTCCTTGATGAGCTGAAGGACTTCCCGTGCGTCGGGCTCCTCCGACGGAAAGTAGTTGATCGCCACGTCCGCGCCCTCGCGCGCATAAGCGATCGCGGCCGCCCGGCCCATCCCGGAGTCTCCCCCGGTGATGAGCGCCTTGCGACCGGCGAGTCGGCCGGAGCCCCGATAGCTCTTCTCCCCGTGATCCGGCTTGGGATCCATCTTGCTCGCCAGGCCCGGCCACGGCTGCGTTTGCGGCTTGAACGGCGGCTGCGGATATTTTGTGCGGGGATCATCCATCGTCGGCTCCGGGCCACGCGGGCTGTTGGTCTGTTGAGTACCGTTCTGCGCGACGGCAGGTGCGGCGGCCGCGGCCGCCGCAATCCACCCGGCGACTTGCCGCCGGGAAACATACGGATTTACAGGGTCGTTCATAATTGACTCCAGCGATTACCTCGTTTAACGAACGGCGACTGGGTTTGTTTCAGCCCAGGGAATGGCGCATTCGATGCCACTTCGCCGCAGCTGCCACACCAACTCCCCTGCGAGCCGCGCGAGCCCTTCGACGTCGGCCGCCTCGCAGCGCGCGGTCAGCTTCGGCTCCGTGCCCGAGGCGCGCAGTAACCACCACCCATCCCGACCCGTCACACGCAGCCCGTCTGTGGTGTCCACCGTGACACCCAGGCTCCGCAACCGGGCGGCAACCTCGCTGATGACCGGCTTCTTGCGCCCCTCCGGACAAGACAAGCGCAGCTCCGGCGTCGCAGCCGTGCGCGGCAGTTTCGCGCGAAAGTCGGCCAAGCTGCGGCCCTGCCGCCCCAGCGCAACTAACACCCTCAGCGCGACGAACAACGCATCATCCGTCGCGTGCCAACAGTCCGAAAAGAAAATGTGCCCGCTCATTTCGCCAGCCAGGTGCGCCCCTTCGCGCAGCATCGCGGCCCGAACGAGAACGTAACCGGAGGGCGCCATCACGGCTCGGCCGCCCGCTCGGGCGATCCCATCGAAAAGCACCCGACTCGATTTAACGTCGGCCACAACCGACGCCCCCGGCCGCGTCCCCAGCGCCTCCAGAGCTAACAGCAGCAGCAACTGATCGGGCCACACAATTGTCCCTGTGGAGTCCACGACCCCGATGCGATCACCGTCACCGTCAAAAGCCACACCGAGATCCGCGCCTCGACTGACCACGACAGCTTGCAACTGGCGCAGATTCTCCACCACCGAAGGGTCGGGATGGTGACCCGGAAAATGGCCGTCCACCTCTTCATTGATCAGTGTGTGCTGCCCGGGCAGGCGCGTGGTCAGCGCTCCGATGACAGCTCCCACGGCTCCGCTGCCGCAGTCCCAGACGACGTGTAGCGCAGGCGCGTACTGCGCCAATTCCGCGAGTCGCTCCACGTAAGCCTCTGCTACATCGATTCCTCCAACCGTCAGTGGGTCGACACAGCCGCCTTCCCTCTGGACTCCCTCCGTAGCCACCAGCGCCTGGAGCGCCTCGCCAAAAACCGGCTCGCCCCCCAACAGCACCTTGAACCCATTGTGACCCGGAGGATTATGGGAACCGGTCACCATGATGCCGCCGTCGAGCGCCCCCGCCTGGATGGCAAAGTGCATCTGTGGCGTAGGCCCGAGGCCGAGCCGACAGACCTGCAACCCGCCCGCGACCAATCCCTCCAACAACCCGCGCTCCAGCGCCGGGGAGCTCAGTCGACCGTCGCGGCAGACGGCTATCCGCCGTCGCTGCTGCGAGCGCGCCACCGCAGCATAGGAGAGACCGAGAGCGTATGCGTCGGCCAGGCAGAGTTCCCGCCCGACACAGCCGCGGATGTCATACGAGCGCACGGCCGCAGGGTTGACACGGTGTTGAGAGATTTCCCCCATCTGAAGCAAACTGCCATGAGCCCCGTCAGTTCCAACATCTACAGAATGCCGTGGGGATAGGCCCGAGGCTTGCTGTTACCCTCTCATGAAGATCGTTATTTTCGGGCTCACGCTCAGTTCCTCGTGGGGGAATGGTCACGCAACCCTGTGGCGCGGATTGATCACCGCACTCGCCAACCGCGGACACGAAGTCGTTTTCTTCGAGCGTGATGTTGCCTACTACGCGGCACATCGGGATTTCACGGAGTTCCCGCACGCACAGCTCGTGCTCTACGAGAGCTGGGGAGATGTGGCTGCGCAAGCGTTGCATCATGCCCGGCAGGCGGATGCAACCGTCGTCACTTCCTACTACCCCGACGCGCGGGCCGCCACGACGTTGATCTTCGAAACAGCGCCCCACGCCAAACACGTGTTCTACGATCTCGACACCCCGGTAACCCTGGCGCGCCTCCTGGCCGGCGATACCGTCGACTACCTGCCGGCCGCCGGCCTGAAGGACTTCGACCTCGTGCTCAGCTATACGGGCGGCACCGCGCTCATTGCGCTTCGCGAGCTACTCGGCGCGCGATGCGTCGCCCCTCTCTACGGCCACGTCGATGTGCAGGCGCATTATCCCCTCGCCATACATGATCGGCCGCGAGCGGCGTTATCCTACCTGGGAACCTATGCCGTCGATCGGCAGGCTACGCTCGAGAAGTTGTTCATCGAGCCCGCTCGCCGCCGTCCCGCGCAGCGCTTCGTACTCGGCGGAGCAGGTTATCCGCCGGAATTCCCGTGGACCGCCAACATCTGGTTCACCCGCCACGTGGCACCGGCTGAACACCCCGTTTTTTTCGGCTCCTCCCGCCTGACACTGAACGTCACCCGCGCGGACATGGTCGCGCTGGGCTTTTGCCCCTCGGGCCGCCTCTTTGAAGCCGCCGCCTGCGGCATTCCACTGTTGAGCGACGCTTGGGTGGGCATCGAGGACTTCTTCAGCCCCGGTGAGGAAATCATCATCGCCGACACTACCGATGACGCTCTCGCCGCTCTCGATTTTTCCGACGCCGAGCTCGCGCGCATCGCTGGAGCCGCGCGCGAGCGTGTTATGAGTCAACACACCTCCGCACACCGCGCCGACGAGCTCGTGTCTTTGCTACAGACCTCGGAAAATATGCCGGCCGTAACCGTATCCGCAGCAGCAGTGATTCCCGTCATCGACCCCTCGCGAAACGCGCCCTCCCCCTCCTTCAGGAGATCGTAACCATGTGGGGCATCATTCCGGCCGCGGGCAACGGCACTCGCATCCAACCGCTCGCCTTTTCCAAAGAGCTGTTGCCCGTCGGCGACCGGGGTGACCGTGAGCGCCCGAAAGCGATCAGCGAATATCTCGTCGAGCGGCTCGCCGCCGGTGGCGCGGACAAGATCTGCTTTGTGATTTCCCCGGCTAAATCCGACATCCTGCAATATTATGGTGGCCGTATAGGTCGCACAGACGTGGCCTACGTGGTGCAGCCCGTCGCAGCCGGATTGTGCGACGCCATTTTTCGCGCCCGCCCTCTGGTCCATTCCGACGAAAGCGTCATCGTCGGGCTGCCCGATACCATCTGGTTCCCAGCCGATGCCCTGTGCACCCTGCCCGCCGATCGCCTCGCCTTCCTGTTATTCCCGGTAGAGCACCCGGAACTCTTCGATGCCGTCATCCTGGACGACGGCGGCCGCGTCGTACGAATCGAGGTGAAGTCGGCGGACGCTCACTCGAGTTGGATCTGGGGCGCCTTCCGAATGCCCGGGCGAATATTCCATGAGCTCTACGCTTTCTGGCACTCGCGCGGCGAGCGCGAGGAATACGTCGGGACGCTCGTGAATGCTTGGCTCGCGCAAGGCGGCGAAGCGATCGGCGTCCGCGGGGGTGAGCGATATGTCGATGTCGGCACACTCCACGGCTACCACGAAGCCATTCGGCTACTGACGACCACTCCGGAAGTGGCAGAGCGGGCTCGGCCATGCCCTTCCGACGTTTCCGTCAGTCGTAATACTCAGCACCCAGGTGCGTAACCAACGCCTCCCCTCGCCAATCCCGTAACGTATTTTTCAGCTTCTTGAGCTGAATCGACAGATCGTGCTCCGGATACAGGCCCGGCGCGTGCATGGGACATTTGAAATAAAACGACAGCCATTCCTGGATCCCGCTGCGGCTTGCCCGCGCCGCCAGGTCCGCAAACAGCGCCAGGTCCAGAATGAGCGGCGCCGCCAGAATACTGTCGCGGCACAGAAAGTTGACCTTCAGCTGCATCGGATAATTGAGCCAGCCGAACAGGTCGATATTATCCCAGCCTTCCTTGTTATCCCCCCGTGGCGGGTAGTAGTTGATCTGCACCCGGTGATAGAGATTTCCATAGAGCTCGGGATATAACTCCGGCTGCAGTATGTGGTCCAGCACGCCCTTCTTGGTGACCTCCTTGCTGCGGAAACACTCGGGCTCCTCCAGCACCTCGCCGTCCCGGTTACCCAGGATGTTAGTCGAATACCAGCCGCTCACCCCCAGCAACCGCGATTTCAGCCCCGGCGCGATAATGGTCTTCAACAAGGTCTGGCCGGTCTTCAGATCCTTGCCCGCTATCGGTACATGCCGCTCCCGCGCCAGCTCCATGAGGGCCGGCGTATCCACGCCAAGATTGGGCGCCGCGTTAACATACGGCACGCCTTCCTGGAGCGCCGCATAGGCGTAGAGCATACTCGGAGTGAGTGTCACATCGTCGGCGTCCAGCGCCTGCTCGAACGCCGCCAGACTGCTATGAGCCGCGCCTTCCTCCTGGAAGGCCTCCGTGCTGCCACACCAAAGCACCACCACCCGCTCGACAGCGCTCTCGCGGATGAAGCCGCGAATATCCGCGCGCAACTGCTCGACCAGATCGCGCTTGCCGCGCCCGTGTTTGATGTTGGGCCCATCGAGTCGCTTCACATACCGCCGATCGAAGACCGCCGGCCAGGGTCGAACCGCCTCGAGCTGCGGCCGCACCCGATCCAGGAGCGCCGTCTCGATCACATTGGCGGTCCGGGCCGCCTCGTAGGCGTTATCCTCGAAAATGTCCCAAGCCCCGAACACCAGGTCGTCCAGGCTGGCCAGCGGCACGAAATCGCGGATCGCCGGCGAGCGATGCTCCGTGCGTTTGCCGAGCCGGATCGTGCCGAGTTGCGTGAGCGAGCCGATCGGCTTCGCGAGCCCCTTCCTGATGGCATGCACACCCGCGATAAAGGTGGTGCTGACGGCTCCCAGGCCCACGAGCAACACACCCAGTTTGCCCCGTGGCGGAGCGATGTGCACGGCGGGATGTCTCACGGTCGACCTCCTGTTGCGAATAAGGCCTGCAGCTCGGCTGCGCGCAACTGCTTCCCGACGTGCGGCTCGTCGAGATTGGGCTCGCAGACATAGATCTCGTGCCCCGGGCGCGCCACGATGCTGAAGCCGGCCGAGCGCACCATCCCCTCCACGCAGGCGTGATTGGGCGCCCACCAGTTGGTGGGATCGCCAGCCAGCGAATGTTCTATGAACGCCATGCATGGCCAGCCCGGGCGTTCGAGCCAACTCCGCTCGAACAGCCCGATGGAGGCTGGCGGTTGCAGGATGTCATTCCCGGGCATGGTCAGGGTTTGCAACACCAGCTGCCGCCCGGTCAACTCCCGTAAAATGTCGAGCGCGAGCAACGGATGCCGCAAGTGATACAGCACCCCGAGAAACCACACCAGGTCGAACCGTTCCCCACGCCGCGCCAGCTCGTACACAGACCCTTCACGGAATGCGATCTTCCCCTCCAGTCCATACTCCCGCGCAGCCCATCGGGCCTGCCGCAGATAATGTACATCGATGTCGAGACTGGTGACCTCCGCGCCGCGGCGTGCGAGCTCGAAGCTGTAGAAGCCGGCGTTGCAGCCTACATCCAGCACACGCCACCCTGTCAGATCGTCCGGCACGAAAGGCGCGATCTGCCGCCACTTCACCATTGGAAAATCACCCAATGGGTGGTCCGGGGCCGTCTGCGCGCCATCGGGTAGATGAAGATTGTGGAACCATGGCGCGAGACTGTCGATCTCCGAGCGGCTCCCTGCGTCGACCGGCGCAGCGATCCCCCCACCTATGCTCCCATCTCGCCCCGACGCTGCCCCCGGCTTCCCGATTTGCGGCTCCTGGCTCATAACTCCCCTACATCCGAACCGTCGCGCCGCGGTCGACCGGCGTCCGACTGTAGCGACGGGGCGCATCCCGTTCGCCTACCGTCCGCCACACATAGGCTTCGAGTTCGCTCGCACGATAATCGGCGGTGTGTTGCGCTAACACGCGCCGACGAGCGCGCGTTGCGACTTCCTCCAACATTGTCGCGTCGAGCTCCTGAAGATACGCAAGCACTTCCTGTGTCGAGCGCGCGACGAGAATCTCCCGGTCCGGTGTAAAAAACTCCTGCAATCCCGGCCATTCGTCCGTGATGATCGGAATACCGCAGGCGGCGGCCTCGAACAGCCGCACGCTCGGCGAGTAGCCACTCTCCACCATATCCGCCCGAGTGACATTCAGGGTGAAGCGCTGACGGTTGTAAAACTTTCGATGCGCCGCCGGCACCAGGTGCTCGACCCGCGCGACATTGACGGGCCACTCGAGAGTGGGAGGATATTGCGAACCGGACACGCAGAATGACCCCTCGCGCCACTGTCGCGCTGGCTCGAGCAGTAGACGCTCCAACGCGGGTTGCCGATCCGCGCTGTAGGTGCCGAGATATCCCAAGTCGTAATACTTGGCCGACTGCCATACGGGGAAATAGCCGGCAGGGTCCACACTGCAGTAGAGCGGTTGTGCCCGACGGGCACCGAACTGATCCCGCAGCCTCTGCAGGACCGGACCTCCCGCAAAAGACAGGTACAGGTCGAACTTCGGCACGAGCGCCGGCGCGAGATAGTCGCATTCCCCTCGCGCGAGCTGCCCGATCGTCACGGGCGTGTCGATGTCATAAAAGGCCAACAGCCCACCGACCCGTGGCAATAGCCATTCGATGACACGGCTGCCTTCCGGTACGTAAGACCCCACGATAACGAGATCGGCGCGGGCGATATCGGCACTGTATTGCTCGAGCTCATCGAGACGGGAATAAAGCCTTACATCGCAGTAGCTCGGCTTAGGCAAGTCGCGACTGTTGGCATACCACGGCACGTCCCGCTCGAGGAACCGGACGCGATGCCCCCGCCGGGCCAGTGCGCGCACCAGCGCCCGATAAGTCGTAGCATGGCCGTTCCCCCAAGCCGAGGTGATGGACAGACCAAGAACCACAATGTCCAGAGGATGTCCGATTCTCATGCGGCGACTTCCGTAGAACCTCTGGCCTCGAGAACGGCCTCCACTTCGAGAGCCCGTCGGGAGTAGGTGTGATGCGCCAACACCCTGCGCAAGGCGGCCTGTCCGATCCGGCGCGCGCTGGAGGCATCCAATGTCTCGAGATGCGCCGCCACTTCAGCGCCGTCGTGTGCGACCAAAACCTCCCGGCCCGGCTCCAAGAAGAACTCGATTCCCTCCCACGCGTCGACTATCAGACACGCACCCGCTCCCGCCGCCTCGAACACCCGCGTCGGTGGAGAGAACCCCGTGCGAGCCATGCTTTCGCGGTTGATGTTGATGACCGCCCGTGGCGTGCAGTTGAAGGCATTGTGCTCGTTACTGGAGAGGTGTCCGAGGCGCCGCACGTTCGCTGGCGCGCCTGCTTGCTCATCCCAACCGTTACCCCCGAGCAGAAACACCGCATCCGCCAGCACTCGGGCCGGTTTAAAAAAGAATTCCCGCACCCGCGCCTCCCGATCCGGCAGCCGATTTCCCAAGAAGCCCAACAGCCCGGAAAACCGTGGGTCGGGATCGGCGGGATGGTGCGTCAGCGGATCCAGGGCGTTATAAATCGGTACACAGGCGCGCGCCCCGAGCGAGCTGTATTCCCAGACGACCGCGTCGCCCCCACCGTACGTAAAGACCAGATCGTACCGGGGAATGAGCGCTCGAAAGGCATCCTGCGGATCTGACGCGACGCGCTCCAGCGTGGCGGGAGCGTCCACGTCCCAGAACACGATGACATTCCCCGGGCGCCGTAAAGACAACACCTCGCGCTCGAGCCACTCGTCGTTGACCCCGACACCACTCGCCTTGACGATCACATCTGCAGTCCGCGCCGCCTCGAGCGCGCGCTGCACCTCCCGCGGCGGATAGACGACGACCCGCGCCCAGGCCGGATCATCGATGTCCCGATGAGCCTGGCGCTCGAAAGCGTCAGGCTCATAAAACGTGACCCGGTGTCCCAGCGCATGCATCGCGCGGATGATCCCGCGATAATACGTCGCCGCCCCGTTCCAGTACGCCGACACCAGGCTCGAGCCGAAGAACGCGATGTTGAAATTGTGCCGCATTGTGTTTACGCCAGGGTTGCATCCAGAGGTGACATCCGCGCCACGCCGTTATCGCCGCCCGGACCCTCGGCGGCTCGGGCGCCGCCATCCGCATTCAACTCACGGCAGATCGACAGCAACTCGCGCGCCCGATGAGCACACGTATGCCGTTCCAGGATCGTCCGCAGTCCGTTGGCTGCCAGTGAACGGGCGTAGTCCGGCTCCGAGCACAAGCGCCGCAGCTCGCGGCGCATCTGTTGGCCATCCGAGGCGACGAGGTAATCTTTCCCGGGATTGAACAGCCCTTCAGAGTCCTCCCACGGTGCGCTCACCAACGGAATGCCACACGCGAGCGCCTCGAACATCCGGATGGTGGGTATTCCCGGCAACTGCTCCCGATAGAAGCGGCGCGGCACATGCACCGTAACCTGCGCGATACTGAACACGGTCGGGACGCGAAAGTTCGCGGTCCAGCCGGCATACTCGATCCCCGCACCCTGCAGCGCAGCCAACGCCTCCGCGGGGTAACGCACGCCATACAGGCGTGCACGCAACTGCAGCGACCGAACCGGCTCGATGAGAAACTCGGCCAACTCCCGCGCCCGCTCGCCATCGCCCCAATTGCCGACCCAGACGAGATCCAACAGCTTGGGGGTAACACTCTCCAGAGGGTGGAAAATACGGACATCGGCGGCTTCATGCCACGTCCATGCCCGTGCAGCCGAAGCGCGCTCCTCGTAAATCCGCCGCAACACCTCACCGAAGGCGAGCACCCCATCATAATTTGACAGATCATGAGCACCCGACTCCTGGGGAGCGCTAACCGCACGATGATGAGTATCGTGAAACAGAAGCCGGTACCCCGAGCGCCGCCGATGCAGGCCGAGTCTCTGCACCAACTTCGGATCCGTCCACTCGTGCACGATCACGACATCCGCGCCGTCCAGCACCACATCGAGATCGAGCTCGTCCACCTCGTAAAACGAGGTGCGCAAATGAGGATAGGCGGCACAAAAGTGGGCCACGGCGCCCGCCCCCTGTTGTTCCTTCAGATTGTGCAGACTCCAGCCATCCGCCTGCTCGAAGACCGCTACGGAGTGACCGAGAGCCAGCAGCTCCGTGCACACCCCCCTCAGAAAGTGAGCGTTACCATGGTTCCAGTCCGACACCAGGGAGTGATAGAACAGTACGAAGCGCATAGGTCCTCTCACCTCCCGTTTACGGCCGAACGGAGGCGGCCCCGTTGAGTGCGAATCAGCGACCTTCCGCCGCCCCCCGGACGGGCACGCAACAGCTTCCGATATAGCCCCAAATACTCCAGCACGAAGCGCGATGGCTTGAGCTGTTGCGCGCGGCCCATTGCACGCGCCGCGAGCGCGCAACGCAGCGAATCGTTCGCCAGCAACTCATTCAACGTGTCCCGCAACGCACTGACATCATCGGGCGACACATACCGCGCTGCAGTTCCCCAGACTTCCCGCAGACTGTCGATATCCCCGAGAACCAGCGCGCACCCGGACAGCGCAGCCTCGAGAGCCGTCAACCCAAAAGGCTCATAACGGGCCGGCAGCGCGTACACGGCGGCTCTTGAATACCACCCGGCCAACTCCTCTGCGCCCAGCGCCCCCAGCAAACGCACTTCTGGAACGTTCACGGACTGACCGTTAGGACTGACTGTCTCTCCCGCAACCACAATGGGGGCTGCCACACCGGGTGCCACGGCCGCGAGCGCAGCGACGTTCTTCGCGCCGTCCCATACTCGCCCGGCCGACAGAACCAACCTCTCTTTGGGGCCTTTCCGGAAGAGCGTGTGGCTGCGCGCGTTATGGACTACCGCGGTCTGGCGGAACGGCCCGTAGTAGCGCTCCAACTCCCGCAACATCGCCAAAGTGGGAGCGACCACGAGGCGAGCCGCTCTCAGACTCTCCCTGACGCGCCGCCGGTACAGCCCCCACTCGGCGGGCATTTCCTCCTGAAGCACGGCAGCCCACCACGAAAGCACACATGAATGCCCCACACTCAGCACCGCTGCCCTCCAGGGGAGATCGGCGTGAACGAGATGGTTGAGATGCACGATGTCGGGTTCCGTCTCCCGCTCGAGCGATAGCAGCCATTGCCCGGCGACCTCGAGATCCTCCCAGGGATCGGCCATCCACTCGAGCCGGAAACTCGACGGATAAAGCGTGACACCTTCTAACCTGGAGAGTTGCGCGCGTTGAGCGCGCGACGGCTCTCCTCCGAGCGTCGCCAGGCAGACCTGCACATGATGCGAATTGAGCGCCGCGCACAGCTCGACCGTGTAATGCCAGACACCGCCGATCGGATCGGTTGTCATCAGAACTTTCATAATGTCGGAAAGGCCATGACTCTCTCACCGCCCGTAAATCGCATCGACCAGCTCGGCGACCTCCACCAGCCGCTGCGACTCCTCATCGAACCTGGGATTGACCGCCAGCTGCCGCGACCAGGAGACCGCCGCCCGACCCCCCCACTTGTCTGGACCGCTCGCGAGCACCCGACGTGCCGTCCCCTCGCAATGCTCCATCGTAAAATCGTAAAACGACCCCCGGACATTGCGCAAAATACCCGCCCCGCGCGTTCCATAGAAAGCCGCCTCGATCACGGCATCCTGCCCCGCTGACAAACGCCATGAGCAGGCGATGCGCGCCGTGACCTCACCCTCGAACTGCACCTGCGCGAAGGCGTGGTCCTCGAGCTCGCGCGCGGGCTTGCTGAGCAACCTGCCACCGGCATGCAGCCGGCTGTCCACGCGGGCGACCCTGGGATAATCGAGCACCAACAACAGTAAATCGGCCAGGTGAATCCCCAGATCCATCACACACCCGCCGCCCGACTGCCGCAGGTCGTAAAACCACGGCTTGTCAGGTCCGTACGCGTTATGAAATACGAGATCCGCTGCGAAGATCTCCCCGAGAGCCCCGCTGCGCGTGAGCTCCACGAGCTGTGAAACACCCGCCACCGTGCGGTAGCAAAAATCAACCGCCAACAGCCGATCGTGATCGCGTGCTGTCGAGATCGTTTTCGCCACTTCGAACCCCGTTGCCGCCAGCGGTTTCTGACAGAACACCGCCCGATTGCGGGCCAGTGCCGCCATCGTCTGCTGCGCATGTTGCCCACTTGGCGTGGCGATCACCACTCCATCCAACTCCTGTGCCAGCAACTCGTCAAAACTCTTTACCACCCGCGCATCGGGGGCCTGCTCCGTGACTGCGCGCACGGCACTACAGGCCGCATCGCGGTTGAGATCGGTGATGCAGACAATCTCCGCCGCACCGTCTTCGGCAACAGCCTGCAGCCGATTGAGCCCAATCCACCCCACGCCCGCGAAGCCGATGCGAGGTCGCCGCAGGGCGGTACCTGCTACTGCCCCGATCGCGCCGTCTCGCGTAGCGACGTTCATGGAAACACCACGAGTGCTTTGAGGAAGCCGTCGGGCCGATGCGCCAGCGCATCGAACGCCGCCGAGATCTCCTCCAGGGGAAACTGATGCGTGAACAGCCGGGACGGATCGAACCCTCCATTGACCACGAGGTCGACCGCCTCCTCCATGCCCCGCCGGTATTGCGCCGGGTCGCGCTCGTGCGCGTTGATTACATCGAGGCCACGCCAGTTCCATTGCTGGAGGTTCACCCGCCGGTCGCCGTCCTGGTGATACCCGCCTATGACCAGGCGCGCACGGACCGCCGTGAGCTCCGAGGCCACATCGAGCGCCGCCTGCGATCCGACACATTCGATCACGCGCTCATAACCGTCGGCCTTGACACATCTCCGGGCATTCCGCACCGCTCGCGCGGAGTCCTCCAGCCGGACCATCGCAGTGGCCCCGAGCTCCTCCGCCAACTCGAGCGCGAAGGGTCGGCGTGACAACGCCACGACCCGAGCACCAGCCCGTACCGCCAGCGCTGTCAACATTGCCCCGAGAAAACCCACACCGACGATGGCGACATTCTGGCCGGCGGAAATCTCGCTGCGCCGGAAAATATTCACGGCACAGGCTAACGGCTCCCCGGGAAACGGCTTTCCTGCCAGCGCCGGAGGCAACTTCAGCAGTGCCTCGGGAGCGGCCACATCGCGTTCCGCGAAAGCCTGTTCGGACAGCAGCGCCACCCGATCCCCGACCGCGAAATCCGTTACGCCTTCGCCCACCGAATCCACGATCCCCCACCCCTCATGCCCGGGAGTCCCCGGCTCGAGCGGATAGTGAAACCAAGGACGGCCCTCCCAAACCGGTAGGTTGGAGCCACACACCCCACAGCCCTCCAGCCTCACCCGCACCTTGCCGTTCTCGGCGGGCTCCATCTCGAGCTCTTCGAGCGTGATCTCTCCAGGCGCCCGGAAGCGCGCGGCCCGTGAAACAACGTCGCTGCGCCCGCTCATTGGATCACCGCCACCGGTCTGTCCCTGCGACGGGATAACGGAATGTCTTCCTCCAGCCAATCGTTCAGCTTCCCGACGCCTTCCTGGGGCGAGGTGCGGGGTCTCCAGCCGGTCGCTGTCGAGAAGCGCGTCGTGTCGGTAACATAGTAGCGCTGGTCACCCCCGCGCCACGGAGCAAACGAAGTGCGTGCCTGCAGTCCGTACTGCTCATTCATCAGCGCCACGAGCTCTAGCAGGCTGAGCGTGTTGGCCGTCCCCCCACCGATATTGAAAGCGTGTCCCGCGAGCCGCGCGATGTTATTCCGTGCCAGCAGAAACGCCTCCACCAGATCGCCCACATACAACACATCGCGCACCTGGCAGCCATCTCCGAAAATAGTCACCGGCGAGAGAGCGCGCGCGCGGATCAGAAAATGCGCGACCCAGCCCTGGTCTTCATTCCCGAACTGGTGCGGCCCGTAAATACAACTCATGCGGAACACCACCGCCGGTAACCCGAACGAGCGCGCGTAATCCAACACGTACTGATCGGCGGCCCCCTTCGAGCAGCCGTAGGGACTGTGGAATTCCAAAGTGCGCGATTCGCCAATGCCATGCTCCCGCACCCGCTGGTTCCCCGGTACATATCGCAGGCCCTTCTTGTGTAGCGCGACGTCGGACAACGCGCCGTAAACCTTGTTGGTGGACGTGAAAATGACAGTAGGCGCCGGACTCCTCTGGCGCGCCGCTTCGAGCACGTTGAGGGTGCCGCGGGCGTTGATTTCAAAATCCTGCAAGGGGGACTCGAGGCTCGTGGTGACCGCTACTTGCGCTGCAAGATGGTAGATCTCCCCAGCCCGCTCCACCGCGCGAGCTACCGCGCCAGCGTCACGGATGTCGGCGACCTCGATCTCGAGGCGCTGCGGATACTGCTGCTGCAGCCGCCGCACATTGTTGCGCACACCCGGCCGTGACAGATTGTCGAACACCAACACCCGGCGGCCCTCCGACAGCAGCCGCCGCGCCAGATTACTGCCGACAAAGCCGGCCCCGCCCGTAATCAAAGCGACGGGCTCGCCTGCGAGCGGGCTCATGCGACCAGCCCGTGCCGGCGCAGCTCGCTCTCCGCGGCCGCCGAGCGATCCTCATCCACCCGTCCCTCGAGCCAGGTCCCCAATCCTTCCAACCCCGCTTCGAGCGCGATGCGCGGCCGGTAGCCGAGAACGCTCGTCGCCTTGGAAATGTCCGCGAAACAATTGCGGATATCGCCGGCGCGGTAATTACCGGACACCTGGGGCGCGAGATGCGCTTTACCCAACACTTTCCCCAGTCGCTGCGCGATCTCCAACACACTGTAAGGCTGGCCGCCGCCGATATTGAACACCCCATCCCGCGCCGCCGAATTCTCGAGCGCCAGCACACACCCGGCCGCGAGATCGCGCACATGGACGAAGTCCCGTCTCTGCCCGCCATCCTCGAAAATGACGGGCGCGCGGCCATTGAGATATCGGGCAGCGAAAATCGCGAGCATCCCCGTGTACGGGTTCGACAGCGCCTGCCGCTCGCCATACACGTTGAAGAAACGCAGTGCCGTGACCGGAACGTCGTATGCCCGCCCGAACAACAGGCACATCATCTCCTGGTCATACTTGGAGAGCGCGTAAATCGACTCCGGCATCGGCACCTTATCTTCCGGCGTTGCCACGGGCTCGAGCGCTCCCCCCTGCGCATCGCACAGATCCCAGCGACCGGACTTCAACTGCTCGACCGACCTGGGTCGTGGCGCAGACGCCATGCCGCTGCTGTCGCGGTACAACCCCTCCCCGTAAATACTCATACTGGAAGCGACGACGAGCTTGCGAACCGGATGGCCCAGGAGCGCCTCCAGTAGAACCGCCGTCCCGCGATTGTTGACGTCCACGTACCTTTCGATCTCGTACATGCTCTGCCCGACACCGACTGCTGAGGCGAAGTGGTAGACGGCCTCGACGCCGGCGAGCGCACGCTCCACATCGCTAGGGTTACGTACGTCGCCTTCGATAGCCTCCACCTCCGAAGCCAGATACTGCGGAAATCGGCGCTCGCCGCCGTGCACCTGCTCGTTGAGATTGTCGAGCACCCGCACGCGATAGCCCTTCGCCAGGAGGGCATCGGCCACGTGCGAGCCGATGAATCCGGCACCGCCGGTAATGAGGACTCTGCTACTGCCTGACATCACTGATCTCCTGAATGCTCGGAGCGAGCGCGGGAGTTTCCGGGACGGCTGTCGACGTGGCACGCCCACCCCTGGGCCGTGCTACTTTTGTCCGCTTGCGCATGCGAGTGAGCTCCCGACCCAACATCCGATCGAAATAGGCGATGGTACGGGACAGCCCCACGCGCAACGGTACAAGAGGCCGCCAGTTGAGTTGTTGTGCGGCGAGCTCGATATTCGGACACCGTTGCCGTGGATCGTCGTGCGGCAGGGGCCGGAAAACCACGCGCGAGCGCGACCCGGTGAGCTCGATGACCAGCTCGGCGAGTTCCTGCACCGTGAACTCCTGCGGATTGCCGAGATTCATCGGACTTCGGACCTCGCGTGGCGCATCCATGAAGGCCAGCAGCCCCTCGATCAGATCATCGACATAACAGAAAGAGCGCGTCTGCTCCCCGTTTCCGTAAATCGTGAGCGGCTGAGCGCGCAGCGCCTGCACGATAAAGTTGGACACCACGCGCCCATCCCTGATTTGCATGCCCGGGCCGTACGTGTTGAAAATACGCGCCACCCGCACGTCCACCTCATGCTTGCGCTGATAATCGAAGCAGAGGCTTTCCGCGCAGCGCTTCCCTTCGTCATAACACGCGCGTAACCCTGTCGGATTGACGTGGCCCCAGTAGCTTTCAGTCTGCGGATGAACTGCGGGATCACCATAGACCTCACTCGTCGAGGCCTGCAGGAGTGGCACGCCGGCGCGACGGGCGGTTTCCAGCAAGTTATATGTGCCGCGCACACTCGTCATCGTGGTCTGGATGGGGTCGGCCTGGTAATGCACCGGGGAAGCGGGACAGGCGAGATTGAAAATCCCGGCCACGACCCCCAGGTCGAGCGGTTCGCTGATGTCGTGTACCTGCAGGCAGAACCGCTCGTGCTCCACGAGAGGAGTGATGTTCGTCAACTCGCCAGTCATGAGATTATCCACACACAACACCGCGCGCTGGCGCTCGATGAGGCGCCCACACAGGTGAGAGCCCAGAAACCCCGCTCCCCCTGCCACCAACAGGGGTGCTGACTGCGCTTTAGCGACCATGTATTACCCTTTCTCTCATTGAGACTCTGTGTGTCATGGCGTCCTCACCGCTCTCTTTGCCGTTCCCGTTCAAAACTACACAGCCGCACGCGCACCCGCCGGGCCGTCCACTGAGCACTTCGCCGCGCTATCCGCCGCGTAGCGCCGAATCATGCGGGCGCAGAATTCAGCGAATTCCTCGACTTGCAGTGGCGGACTCGTATGATGTGGGCGCACCCCCCGCGACTCGGGCGTGAAGCAGAACGTCACCGTGACGTCGAATTCCTCGAGCGCCCGCATCTGACAATCGAACCACTCGAGCGCATTCGGGCGCAAACTGTCAGCCCAGCTCAGACCCGTACGCACGTGTCGCACACCTAGCCGGCGCAGCCAGCGGATGGCGTGCTCCAGGCGATGATCCTCGAAATGAAACCATTGGCAGATCCCGAGCTCCGGCGTGAATTCGCGAAAATGGGCGGCCGCGGGTTTCGCGCTGCCATCCTCGCGCAGCAGCCCCATATGAAAGTGGCGGTAATACGCGGACCCTTCCGCCTCCCGGTGACGCGTCGTCGCCGGCCAGGCCCGGGGTAAATCGAACAGGCTGTACCAGTGAATGCGTTCGACGCGGCCCCGCAGCAACTGCGCCGTGCGCCGCAGACCGAACTCCTGCACCTCGTCCGCGCCGAAGGTCGAGACGCCCACCTCCGAGACCCACAGCGGCAGATCAGTCACCGCACGGATCTCCGCGAGTTTCTCGGGCCACTCCCCGATCTGCCAGTGATTCCAGTCGAGCGGAAAGCCATGCACCGCCACGGCGTCGATTTCTGCCAGAACTCCCTGCCGCTGCATGCGGCCGATGAACAGCGGATCGATCGGCGAGATACCGCCCAGCACGCGCGGCAATCGTGGGTTCTCCGTCGCGATCGCGCGGGCCGCCAGAACCGTCATGTTGGAGAAAATCCGCCACTCGGGATCGCACTCGGTAAAATCCCAGTGCGACTTGTTATTCGGCTCGTTCCAGAGCATTGCAGCTTCGATCACGCTCGACCTCTCTCTCAGGCGGTGTCCCACCCAGGCGGGAGCCTTCGAAGCAACTTACATGCCCTGGCGAAAAGTAACATCAAAGTTAGCTGACGCACTCCGCCAACGCGAGCGCCAGGGCCGTGTCGTCACCGATCAACACCGGTTCGCTCCAGAGAGCCAGGGCGCCCGCGCCCGCCGCTCCTGGCCCTGCGCCGCCCGCCCCGAAATCCAACAATGTCTCCCAGCGCGAATTGCGCAACACCAGGGCGCGGCAGTTCGCCGCTTGCAGCAGCACGAGACCGGCGGCCACATCCCACAGCGCGGGCCGCGGGATCGAGGCGAATCTCAGCAGCCCGGCGGCGACGAACGCGCATTCGAGCGTGGCGCACCCGAGCACACGCGTGTCCCACGACCTGCAATACTCCGGAGTGCGGCCCGGCTCTGCCGCGAGCCCGCGCCGCATGTCGGACGCTCGTCTGTTGAGAGTGCGTCCCTCAAATCGCAGTGGCCCGCCCAGGCTTGCGTGGTAAACCCCAGGCGCCAGCGCATGAGTGGCAGCACACCAGATCGCCCCGGCAATCGGGCGCCCGTGAAACAGCACGCCCACGGAGCAACCGAACAGAGGCAACCCGTTGATGAAGTTGGTTGTTCCGTCGACGGGATCAATCACCCAAGTAAACGGCGTTGCGTAAGCGGGCGCGAATCCCTGCTCCTCTCCTATCACAGCGTGATCCGGAAAAGTCGCGGCCAGCCGTGCGCGCAGCAGCGACTCGACCGCCTTGTCGACGTGGCTCACCGGGTTGCTATTCCAGGCGCGCCCCGCCGCCGGCGGCTTGAACTGCACCGCCAGGTTCTCGTCGCGGACCGTGCCGATGTACTCGCCGGCGCTTCTTACCAGTTGCACAGCCGTCCGCTCCAACACCTCTTTGGCGCGGTGGAGCATATCGGACGTTTCGAGCCTGTCACTGTTCATACATGCCGCAGCGCAAGGCTCATACCGGACGGCGGCGCGGCGACGGCCGGCTTCACACAAACAAACACAGAGCGCTCACGAGAACGTCGCGGAGTACGTCACGCATGACTTACCTGTCCCGAACATAGCACAGAGCCGCTTGAACTCTCTTAAACCTAAGTTAAGTCCGCGCGGGTTTTCTCTGCAGTCCGGCGGCATGCCCCTCTATTGCGCTCTTGCCCGTTGCAAACTACGTCGTCTGTTGGAAACTATTACAAGCTGACATGGCGGCCGGCCTTGGTGCCCCTGCGCCACATGCGATGTCTTAGCAGATAGCGCCGCCGGACCTCCATCCCCGATGCGGCGTTAGTCCCGTAGCTATAACCTCTGCTGTGCTAAACGCTCCGCCATGTATGACCTGACATCACCCCAACTCGCAGCTCTCTGGGAAGGACACATGCGCACCGGCGACTGGGAAGCGGCGTGGCGTGTGAGCGACAGGCTGTTACTGCGCCGCCGGCATGAGCGCCTCGGCCGCCCGCTACCCCGCCACCTCCAGTCCGTATGGAATGGGGAGTCGCTCGCTGGAAAGCGTGTCCTCGTGCGCTGCTATCACGGCCTGGGCGACACTATTCAATTCATTCGTTTTATAGCGCCGCTGCGCCGGCGCGCTCACAACGTCATCCTATGGGCGCAGCCTCAGCTCCTGCCGCTGTTGGATACCGTACCGGGGATCGATACCCTACTGCCCCTGCATGACGGGGTACCCGCTGCCGAATATGACGTCGATATCGAGATCATGGAATTGCCATATGCGTTGCGAATTACGCTCGATACCCTGCCCGCCGCCGTTCCTTATGTTGGCCGGAGCACTAGGGCGGCGCCCCGGGAGACTGACTCACGCCCTCACGTCGGTCTAGTGTGGCAATCCGGTACCTGGGATCCGCGCCGCTCGGTCCCGCTCGAGCTCATCCAGCAGCTCACTGATATCAAGGAAATCCGCTGGAAGGTGTTACAGCGCGGCCCTGCGCTGGCGGCTTGGGCGGCACACCGCGCGGAGATTCCCGCCATCACCACCTTGATGGAGGAAGCCGCGCAACTGCGCGCCCTCGACCTGCTCATCAGCGTCGACACTTTGTCCGCTCACCTCGCGGGAGCTCTCGGCGTTCGCACCTGGACGTTGTTACCGGCCTCAGCCGATTGGCGCTGGATGGATGACCGCGAGGACACGCCCTGGTATCCGACCATGCGCTTGTTCCGACAGCCCGGACCGGGCGACTGGAAATCCGTGATCTTGCGCCTTCGCAAGGAACTGGAGCTGCTCTACCCACCGTGCGCCACACGCCGCCAGGTGTCACAGGAGCTCGCACAGATCCCCGACATTAGCCCCTGACTCGGGCGCTACCCTGGCCGGACTTCAGGATCAGGTCTGGCTCGATACGTCTACAATAGTCCGCACGCACCCAGAAGGACTAACGAGACGCCACGTGGATAATCGCGCCCTACAAATCCTGAAAGCGACGGAAACTCACGCACCTCAGATCATGACGTGGTTTCCGGACGAACACAGTTGCCGCGTCTGGGGCGGCCCCGCATTTCGTTTCCCATTTACGCCCGAGACCTTTCTGACCGATTCCAAGCTCGCGGAACTCCCTTCCTACGTCCTGATCCGTGACCCCGCCGAACTGTGTGCCTTTGGCCAGTTCTACCTACGCGCGGGGCGGTGCCACCTCGGCCGCCTGGCCGTTGCGCCGACCCAGCGCGGCCGCGGCGTCGGCACCCACCTCATCCGAATGCTCATGCGAGAAGGCACGAAAACGCTGGGTGTAACCGAAAGCTCCCTGTTTGTTCACATCACCAACACATCCGCCCTGGCCCTCTACCAGCGTCTCGGATTCAAGTGCGCCTCATACCCAGAGCCCGACCTCATGATTCCGGACAGCCACTACATGATTGCGTCATAAGCGCGTCTGCGACCTGAACGGCTGGATCGAATGCAACACATGTATCCTCCACGCGACATTCCGCTTTCTATTCCCTGACCCTTCCGCTGTGTCTGAAGTTAGATTCCCGCCGCGGTCGAAATAAATCTTCACCGCATGCTAAACCGGCTCACGCCGGTAGGACACCTACGAGCACGTGGCACACAGTCGTAGTAAGGGAATTCTCCAATGACCGACAAATCTCGATTCCAACACGCTCTGCGGCGGGGGTCTCGTCTCATGATCGCGACAAGCGCCGCAGTGCTGGCTGCCTGCGGGGGCGGCATGAATACCTACACACCCGCGATGACAGGCACAACCACTCCCCCGACTATGACTACGGCCGCTCCTACAGTCACCCTTGCATCGCCCGGCACGACGGTCAACCGAACTGTCACTCTAACGGCAAGTCCGACCGCAGCGACCGGTGTTACCGTGACGCGAGTGGATTTCATGGTTGACGGCACAGTAATAGGGTCGGCGATGACGTCTCCGTACAACGCCACTTGGAGCACGTCTACCGCCACCGACGGGACCCACAGTCTTACCGCAAAAGTGACGGATAGCGCGGGGATGATGGCGACGTCTGCAGCGGTATCTGTGATGGTTGCAAATAATCCGGCCTTCACGCTCAATTTAACGCCGGCGCAAATCTATCCACTGCCCGTCTCCAAGGCCTCGGGTAGTGCAACATTGACCGTCAACCTGGTGACCGCCGCCTTGAGCGGCAAGGTCATGCTGAGCGGAATCACGCCCACCGGAGCGGTTGTTGGCGAAGGATTCGCGGGATCTACCGGCACAACGCTCGTCACGCTCGCGGCGAACGCCACCGCGCCAACCGAATGGGATGTTCCGGCCGGGAGCCTGCTGACCGCAGACGTGGTGACCGCACTTTTGCAGGGAAAACTATACGTTACCGTACAGTCCGCGGCGCACCCCAACGGCGAGATCCGTGGTCAGATCCTGCCGAGCAATGTCACGGTGGTCTGGACTGCGCTCACCGGTACTCCGGAACCGACTCCCGTCACCATCGCCGCTTCCGGCGTTGCAGCGACTACGGTGGATGCGACAGCGAACACCGTTTCCATTCACATAAACTCCACTGGCGTCGATGATGCCACCGCCGCAAACCTGGATACTGGCGCAATATCTGCAACGGGGACGCTGCTAGTGTCTCTCGCGAAAGATAGCGTCAAGATGGGCCATTGGTTCGTGGAGCTCGCACCCATCAAGAGCACAGACGTCACCAACTTCACCGCCGCGGGATGGTACGCCAACATTATCACCCCCGCCGAAGTGAACGGCGCAATACGTGGGCAGGTAACCATAGCGCCCACGCTGACCCAGCTGCAGACATCGATGTTCACGCCGATCTGCTCAACTTGCCACACCGGGATCGGGACAGTGCCACCCGGTGCTTTGAATATGAATGCCGGCCACACGTTCGCGACGCTCGTCGGTGTGCCCAGTGGTGAACAGGCAACCGTAGAATTCATCGCTCCGGGAGATCCCACCAACAGCTACGTCATTCAGAAGCTCGAAGGTGCCTCCACGATCTCCGGGGTACGTATGCCAGCGGGAGGCCCGTACCTCAGTCAGGCGATGATCAATCAGGTGGCCGCCTGGATCTCGGCGGGGGCTCAGAACAACTAGCTCCAAGCAGCCGTTGCGTTTAAATTGTGCGGGGCGCTGGGGTGGCGCCCCGCGTCACTTCTAGCGCCGTGTCTTCGGCGCGCTTCGGAAAGAGCGGCAAGCCCCCACCGCCCGATCCGCCAGCAAGTGTGACCCCCGTCACAACCCTCCCGATCTAGCCCTCCTCCAACGACCGTCTGTACCCCCCTCGGTACCGCCGGTCGTCTGCCCAAGAACCCAAGCGCGACCTTCAGTAGATTCCCCCCCATTGCAGTGTGGAGGGAGATCCGTGCACGTGACGACGGTCAGACAATCGGTGCGAATTGGCACCAGGCACAGCGAGGCGGGTTTCAACCTCGTGGAGCTCCTCGTCGTCATCTCGGTCGCCTCGATCCTGATGGGTCTTGGTGTGTCCTCGTACCGATACGTTACCAACTCGAGCCGCGTCTCCAGCGAGATCAACAGCCTGTTGGGCGACATGCAAGTTGCCCGTTCCGAGGCCGTCAAGCGGGGTCAGACTGTCACGGTTTGCCCCTCGAGCGACCAAGCCACTTGCACGGCCAGCGCCTGGTCGGGCGGCTGGATCGTCTTCACCGACTGGACTGGCAACGGCCTGGTCGACACCAGTGCCCCGGACAACGACACGATCCTGCGCATCCAGCCCCCCTGGACTGGCAGTGACGCGATTGCGACCAACAACATCACCATCCAGTTCATCAGCTTCAATCGCAACGGGTTGGCCCTGAACATGCCCACCGACGGAAGCGATTTCGTCCTGACTCTCAATACCAATCCGGCCGTCACGACCTGGAGGCGCTGCCTCGACATCACGACGACCGGTGGAATGCAGACTGAACATCAAGGCGACCCGAGCGGGAATTGCCCATGAGACAGAACCATCATGCCGGCCGCCAAAGCGGCTTCAGCCTCGTAGAAGTCATGGTCGCCCTGCTGATCATTTCGATCGGCCTGTTGGGCATCGCCAAAATGCAGGCGCTCGCACTTTCCACGACGGGACAGGCGCGGTTGCGCTCACTCGCCGCCCTGGAAGCCTCGAGCCTCGCATCCATGATGCGCGCGGACCGTACTTATTGGGCTTCCGCGGCCACGACCGCCACGCCCCTGAGCATCGTGATTCAAGGAGCCAACATCTCTTCGAGTACCGACGCAACCATCACCGGCACTCCGAATTGCACGTTGGCGACCGGAACGCTGTGCACGACCCCCTCGCAGTTGGCCACCTACGACCTGCTCTCGTGGGCGAACTCTGTAAACGCGGTCGTAGCGAACGAGTACGCCACCATCTCTTGCCAGCAACCGGCTCCCGTGGCTCCGGTACCGGCATTGCCCGTCACCTGCTCGATCACTATCGCCTGGGCCGAAAGCAACGGCCCGGCCTCCCTTGCTACTCCGCAGTACACCGTCGTGGTGCAGCCATGAAAAGGGTTAACTCTCAGCGCGGCTTCAGCATGCTCGAGCTGATGGTCGCCATGTCGATAGCGGTCTTCCTGCTCGCCGGTTTGTTCACGATATTGCAGGGGACCCGGCATACCTCCCAGGACCAGGCCGCGCTGTCGCAACTCCAGGACAATGAGCGGGTGGCCATGTCCATCATGACGGACATCATTCAGGAGGCCGGTTACTTCCCCAACGCACCGGTCTACGTGCTGACCGACCGGTTGCCGGTTAACGGCTCGTTCGCTACTGCCGGTCAGGCGATCATGGGGACCGACAATGGCGCACAAGGTATCAATCTGGCGATCCGGTTCGAGACCGCCAACAACGACGGGATTTACAACTGCTTCAGTACGAACACCACCGGCGCCCCCTTTCTTTACGTCAACACGTTCAGCGTCAACGCCCAGAACCAGCTGACCTGCTCGAACGGCACCACGACGGCGGCGATCGTCAACGGCGTCACCAATCTGGCGGTGCGCTACGCGGTGAACACCAGTTCCGCCGAAACGAATTCCAACTGTCCGGCGGATCGCTACCTGCAGACGGCCGACATGGCCAACCCGATCTACTGGACGAATGTCTGTGCCGTGGAAATCAACCTGACGTTCATCAACCCCATGTATCAGCCCGTGCCAAACATACCCCCGACCCCGGGTCAGCCGCAGTTTGTCACGTTCAAGAGACTCATCGGCATCATGAGCAAGTCCGGCGTCAACTCGGTGACCGTGTTATGAGCGGATATCGCGTGTATCAACAGGCTTCCCAGCGCGGCATGGCGCTCATCGCCTCGCTGCTGCTGCTGGTCGTCATCACGATCCTGGGTATCGCGATGTTCCGCAGCTTCGGCCTGCAGGAGATCGTTGCCGGCAACACTCGCGAAAAGACCAAGGCTTTGCAAGCCTCGGAGAGCGCCGAGCAGTATGCGGAATGGTGGCTCACGGAAAACGGTGCGGTCAACGCCACGGCCGGCATTACCTGCGGGGCGGGCGTATTGAACGCCAACAACAATCAGGTTCAGATCTGTTCTAACACGCTCGCGACCGCGGTGGCGAACGTGGCCGCGGTGCCCTGGGTGATTGGCACCGGCGAGTCGGCCGTAGCGTATACGCCGCCCTACCTCAACGTGGGCAGCAATGCCACAAACATCTACTATCTGGCGCCGCGCTTCTACATCTCTTACCTGTCCGGCTCCTACAACGCCACCATCGGCGCGCAGACCAACAACTACCTGATCGATTCGGTGGGTTATGGCGGAACCCCCAACGCCGTCGCCATCGTGGAAGCAGGCTATACCGTCAGCCAGATCTTCTCTACGACGGGCAACATGAGCAAATTCGTCAACCTGGGTGGACAGTAGTGGGCCCCCTTCCCGCAGCCGCAAACATGTGGCGGAACCGAGGAAATCTTTTCATGAACGCCAAAGCACTCGTCGTAGTGATTTTCTTCGCGCTGGCGCTGTCCGTCGCATCCGTGCCGCGGGCGCAGACGGTCGTCAGCGAAGACTTTACCGGTCCGAGTACCAACTCGAACTGGTATTTCTTCAACGGCGCCTGCCTCACCGCAGGCACCTCCACATCGACTTCGAGCCCGGGCGTAGTGCCGGCTTGCACTACAGTACTCTCCACCTATTACAGCACCAAGCCCGACCATGATGCGGCGATGGTGGGTGGCCTTGCCGGTTACCTCGGATCGGGCACCCAGCCGCCGACCGGCACTTCGGTCGCCGACCCGAATGGTTTCGGCGCGTTGCGTTTCACGAACGGTCGTCCCTATGGACACAACGAGAGCGGCGCTATCGTCGGCCCGACTAGCGCTTTCCCGACCGGCTCGGGCGTGCAGATCACGTTCAAGACGCTCACTTATCGCGGCAATTCGGGTGGCAACGGCGCGACCGGCGCTGCGAATGCCAATGACGGCGCGGATGGGATCAGCTTCTTCCTCATGGACGGCTCGGTGCCGCCCGGCATCGGCGCATTCGGCGGCAGTTTGGGCTACAGTTGCTCGAACAACAACTCGCCCTATGACGGTCTCGTCGGCGCCTACTTGGGCCTGGGCATCGACGAATTCGGCAACTTCCTCAACGGTACCAACAACACGTTCGGCGTCACCGGCCCCCAGAATCTGGGTGACAACACCGCGAGCGGCGGCGGTGTCTATGCCAATCGTATCGGGTTGCGCGGTGCCGGCAGCGTTTCCTGGGCGTATCTGAATTCCACCTACGGCACTAACCCGAATGACAGCTCGAAGCCCTATTATCCGACCTCGCTGACCCTGACCTGCGGCACCGGTACCACGTTGAACGGCGTCAATCTGTGCGCCTCCTGCGCGTCGGGCGCCTACGTTCCGGGGACGAATACTTGTGATACCTGCGCCACGGGCGGCAATTATCTGGGCGGCACGCAGATGTGCGCTTCGTGTCCGGCAGGGAGCTATGTCAGCAGCAACCAGACATGCCTCATTACCGCTAGCAGCTGTAACAGCGGAGCCAGCCAGGTAGGCACCAACTGCTACACATGCCCCGCGTCCTATGTTTTCGATACAGCCAGCCTCAAGTGTTACGCTACTTCGTGCCCGAGCAGCCCGAGCGGCCAGGTCTACGACCCAACCAACGTCATCGCGCACCAGTGCGCCAGATGCACCACCGGAGGCTTTAATTACGATACCGGCACTAAGATGTGCATCAAGAGTGGCCAGACGCCGAAGACACCAACCTGGGCAGCGCCAGCTACCGGCACTGTCACGAAGACAGGCCTGCCCACCTCCAGCGTCCCGGCCACCCAGGTTGCAGCGACCCAGAACCCGCCGACGACCGCGAATCCAACCAACGCCAACGCTCTCGCCGCGGTCAAGAAGGCCTGCCACGACGGCGTCTTGTATAACTACGCCACCGGAAGCGCGGTCGCGACGGCCACGCCGTTCCTTGATTACCCCGCGATCCCGAACGCCTGGACGGTGCTGTCGACGGCTAACGGACCGATCGCGAACGAGGCCGCAACGACGCGCTCGGACGCCGTTCCGATTCTGTACAACCTGAAGATCACCCAGGACGGACTCCTGAGCCTGTCTTACAGCTACAACGGCGGTGCGACCACTCCGGTCATTACCGGCAAGGACATTTCGACCTCCAACGGCACCCTGCCCGCATCGTTCCGCTTCGGCTTCGCCGGCTCCACCGGCGGCAGCACGAACGTTCACGAGATCCTGTGCTTCAAGGCGACGCCGGCACAGTCCTCCAACAGCTCGGGCAGTATCAACGTCTATCAGAACCCGACGTTTAAGAACGGCACCACGCAGCTGTTCCTCGCCTACTACTTTCCGAGCGACTGGACCGGGTCGCTGACGGCTCAGTCCATCGGTTTCGACGCGGGGACGAAATCGCTTGTCGTCAATACCGTACCGAACTGGGACGCGCGCTGTGTGTTGACCGGTGTCAACACGGTCACAGGTAAATGCTCGACCGGTGTGGCTGCGCAGACGGCCGAATCACCCAGTAGCCGGGTGATGGTCACGTGGAACGGCACCCAGGGTGTACCGTTCGAATACACCAGTCTCAGCACCGCGCAGCGGAGTGCTCTAAACACAGGGACTGCAACCAGCAGTCCGTCGGACCGCATCAACTATCTGCGCGGCGACCGCACGAACGAGGTCAATTCCGCCGGCGTCGGCGAATTCCGCGCCCGCGATAGCGTGTTGGGCGACATCATCAATTCGAGCCCGGAATGGATCGGACCCCCGCAGGCGCCCTTCGAGATCCTGAACAATTGGGTCGACGACCTTCATCCGACGGTCACCCAGGCCGAAAACGCGAGTCCACGAAGTTACGTGGCGTACCAGACGGCCAAGCAGAATCGCGCCAACATTGTCTACGTCGGCGCAAACGACGGGTTCCTGCACGGCTTCCGTGCGGGCGCCCTGGACGCCAGCGGTAACCTGGTGACGTCAACGGTACCCAACGACGGCTCCGAAGTACTCGCCTACATGCCAGGTACAGTGCTCAACAACATTCACCCCGTCGACTCCAGTGGCAACGTAATCGGGCCGCTGGACTATTCCAGTACGCAGTTCGCTCACAATTACTACGTCGACGCGACCCCGGCGGTGGGCGACGTCTTCTTCAACGCGAACTGGCACACATGGCTGGTCGGAGGCCTCGGGGCTGGCGGCGCGGCAATTTACGCGCTCAACGTAACGGATCCTTCGACCTTCTCGGAGGGCAATGCGGCCTACAACCCGACGAGTGACACAGGCGTCGTTATCGGCGAATGGACGCCCGCTACCCTTACGTGCGTCGGTAATTCAACGTGCGGCGCGAACCTCGGCTTCACCTACGGTCAGCCCCAGATCCGCCGCTTCCACAACGGCCAGTGGGGCGCCATCATCGGCAACGGTTTTGGCAGTTCCACTGGCAATGCCGGCATCTACATCATGCTCATCAACAACGATGCGTCGGTGTCCTTCTACTATCTCGGAACCAACACCCAGGTCAACAATGGCATTGCCAGCCCGGCTGCTGCCGACCTCGATCTCGATCACATTACCGACTACATTTATGCGGGCGACCTGCAAGGGAATCTCTGGCGATTTGACGTCACGAGCCAGAATCCCGCGAACTGGGCGGTGTCAGCTTCCTCGCCGCTGTTCTCGGGTGGCTCGGGCCAGCCGATTACCACGCGCCCCACGGTAGGGACTTTGAAGACGATCGGTACCTCGACAACCCTCGCCGGCACGACCCTCAGCACCGTGCCTGAGAGAGTAGTGATCGACTGGGGTACGGGGCAACAGATCGGGCAGACCTTGAATTCACCTACCGCCTACGCCGGCGGCCAACAATATCTTTACGGAGTCTGGGACTGGGACATGGGCACCCAAGGCGTCGCCGGCAGCGGTTGGAACGCCATTTCCCCGGGTCAACAGGCACTCAGCCTCACCGCCGCCGGCCCACACACCATCACCCAAACCAACATGGTCGAGCAGACGGTAACGTTCGAAGTGGCCTCCACTACGACGACGACCGGGTATCGGACCGTGAGCCACAATCCGATCTGCTGGACGGGCGACCCCGGCTGCACCACGGGAGGCAGCCTTGGCTGGTATATGCCGCTGCCCGATAGCGGCGAGCAGGTCATTTACGATCCCGTACTGAGTCAGGATGGCGAATTCACCGTCAACACCTTCGTGCCATCGCAGTCTACGTTACTGAGCTGTACCGTGCCCCCGGCGAGCGGCTGGAGCATGGGAATACAGGGCGACACCGGCGCAGGCTCGCCAACCCCGTTCTTCGCGATCAATGGGTCCCTGTCGGCGGACGGCATTCAGCTCAACGGCACGGGCACGCCCTCCTTCATCAACTCCGGTCAGGCCGCGGATAACAACTCCGAGTACCTCATTACACAGACCAACGGCGGTCCGGCTCCGCCAGCCAAGGTGAACCGTCACGTTATCGTGGCGGGCCAACGCCTGAACTGGATCCAGAGACGCTAAGAGGCACGCATGATGCAAACACCTATGACTTCACGCGACTCTGGATTCACGCTGGTCGAGCTGATGGTGACCCTCGTCATTGCGGCGATTCTCGTCGCTATCGCGGTGCCCTCCTACACCAGCCAGATACGCAAGTCGAAGCGCACGGACGCGAAAACGGCGTTGCTCGACCTGGCGGGGCGGGAGGAGCGGTATATGGCCACGAACAGCAGCTACTCGACGGACGGAAACGCCCTGGGCTATGGCGCCGCGTTCCCGATAACGCTCAGCAACAACGACTACACAATTAGCGCTCCGGTCGTCGTGGCCGCGGACAACACGACTTCGCCGCCCACTCCGGCGAGTTATGCGCTTACCGCGACCGCCGTTAACATTCAGGCCAAAGACACGTCGTGCGCCACGTTTTCTTTGAACAACCGGGGCGTCCAGACCGCCACCAGCACAACCTGTTGGTGAGTCCGGAGCTCACGCCACCTTCAGGCAGTCCCGGGACTTGTAGACGTGGTCTACGAGTCCCCACTCCCGCGCCTCTTCCGCGCTCATGAAAGAATCGCGGTCGAGTGTGCGCTCGACTTCGTCATACGTGCGCCCGCAGTGCCGAGCGTAAATCTCGTTCAGACGCCGCTTCGTCTTGATGATGTCCTGCGCGTGCCGCTCGATGTCCGACACCTTGCCCTGAAAGCCTCCTGAGGGCTGGTGCACCAGGATGCTGGCGTTGGGTAAGGCGATGCGCCGGCCCGCGGCACCCGCCATGAGCAGAAACGAGCCCATCGAGTACGCGGTCCCGATGCATACCGTCGTCACGGCACACTTCACCCATTGCATCGTGTCGTATATCGCCAGGCCGCTGGTCACCATGCCGCCGGGCGAATTGATGTACAGGGCGACATCCTTGCCCGGATTCTCCGCCTCGAGGAACAACAGCTGCGCGCAAACCAGGGCCGCAATACTGTCGTCAATCTGTCCGTTCACAAAGATGATCCGGTCGCGCAACAGGCGCGAAAAGATATCGAACGAGCGCTCCCCGCGGGCGGACTGCTCGATCACCATCGGCACGAGATTGAGGTTCATCATGCCGCCCGGCGCAGCAGCATTGTGTGCGCCCCTCCTCCACAGGCAACCGGCGCCGTGCGGCTCCTGAAAGGAAGCACATCGGCCAGGACGCGATGGTCCACTCGCAGATGGGTACCACCTGTGGAAGTGGCGGTGAGCTCGAAAGTAACCACCGAATCAAACTCGTTGCCGCGCCAGCGATAACGCAACAGCCGATCAGGCTCCGAGGCCAGGACCTCATAGTCCACCGCGTCAGGAAGCCACGCGGCGAGCAACTCCGGAACGGTCAGCGCCTTCCATACTTTCTGCGGGGCATCCGGCAGATCGCATTCGGTCACTACGGCAGCAGGCGAGTCAGTCATGGCTCCATATCCTTCAGCACGTTCTTCAGCTTCTCGAGCCGCTCCGGCCAGAACAACCGATAGCGGTCCACCCAATCGACCAGCGGCCCGAGCGCCTGCGGCTGGGCGCGGTAATAGGCAAATCGCCCCTCGCGACGCTCGCACACCAACCCGGCGCCGCGCAGTGCGGCCAGGTGCTGGGAAATCGCAGGTTGCGAGATTGGGAAACCTGCCTTGAGCTCCGTGACGCTCATCTCCCGGCGGCAGAGGCGCTCGAAGACGGCGCGCCGGGTCGGGTCGGCGAGGGTTCGGAAGACATCGGTGTCGGGCATGTCCGAAATATAAGCCTGTACTTATTCGACTGCAAGCTTAGGACACCCGGCTTAGAGATCTTGTATTTATGAGGGTCTGCGCTATATTCCAATCGTAGGGGGTTGAGAACTCAAACAATAACCGCGATGGCCGGGGTAGTGATGAACACTACGTTGGATAAGTTTCGGGGCGCCGCCCTCTCACTGGCACGCTCGGGATCGATCAAGGATCGACTCACCGATGCCTACCGTAATCATCTCGCCTTCGTGGACGAGAGTGAGCTCCCCATTGAGTTGGTGGAGGAATTCCGCGCGGTGAGTTACGCACTGAATCGCCAGCGGCCACTGCTGCGCGGCGAGGATACTTTCCGTGCCACGGTACGGAAGATGTCGAGCATAGAGGCCGACGAGGTCGCCTCGACTGTCGTACGGCTGTTCGGAGAGATGTCGCGAGAGCCTGCCAGCGTCGCTCGCAAAGGCCCCAAGAGTCTGCCGCAGATCATCTCGCTCTACCCGGGCGAAGCCTGGACAGTGGTCGATAAGGCCGGGTGAGCTTAGGAGCCTGGCTCCTAGTCGAGCTTGAACTCGATCGTGTCCCATCGGGTGGTGTCTTCGTGCCGCGCCTGGCGCCGGATCGCATCCACCAGCGCCCGCTCGTCCCAATCGACAATCTCGTCAGCGAGATCGGTAATCGTCTTGGGATGGGTCGCATGAGAGCCGAAAGGCTTCATGAGAATCACCGGCTTCTCGCTCGCCTGCGCGAATAGCAGCTCGAAGGTGAAGATGTCCCGATGCGTCAGAAACAGGCTTGGGATGGCGATCACCGCCTCGACCGGCGCAATCTGCCGCCGCAGGTCCTCGCGCTGCGCCTCCTTGTCCCCGGCCGGCGGGTGATCGGGAGTGCTGTAGTTCTTGTAAAAGAAGTTCTTCGCGCTCTCGAGATACTCGAATACGCGCAGATAGTCGTCGTTGTCTTCCCATACGTGGGTCACGAAAAGACGGATGGGATTGACCTGCGACATGGGCGTGAGTCTCGCACAAGCGTGGGCGCCGCGAAACTCGGGCGTCCGACGTCGCCCGGCGACACCCCGCAAGCCGTAAGGCCACGCTAGGGACGCGCTTTTCCGGTCCATCCCGCTCGGGGACTATTGTCCTCCCGCCGACTCGCCGTGACCGATAGAATGCCTCCCTTTGCGGCGGAGTCCCCCCTCCTTGCGTCTGCTCGTCTACAACATCCGGTATGCCACAGGCACCGGGCCCGCCTTCCATCTGCCCCTGCCCGGTGCGGGCTACCTGCGCAGCAATCGCAAGGTTCTCACCGGAATCACTGAATTCATCCGCGCCGAGCAGGCCGACGTCGTCGGCCTCATCGAAGTCGATACCGGATCCATCCGCACGGGCATGGTCAACCAGGCCGAGTACATCGCGGGCCATCTCGGCCACTACTCGACTTTCCAGTGCAAGTACGGCACCAGCTCGGTCAACAATCTCATGCCCATCGTGCGCAAGCAGGCCAACGCCTTCCTGTCCGCGCCGCATGTGCATGGCGAGCGGTTTCACTACTTCGACACGGGTATCAAGCGTCTCATCATCGAGCTGGAGCTCGAGGACGTCTGCGTCTTTCTCGTGCACCTGTCGCTGAAATTCCGGCACCGGCAGTATCAGCTGCGCTCGCTGCACGATCTAATCATCGAGTCGAAAAAGCCGGTGATTGTCGCCGGTGACTTCAACACGTTCTGGGGTTCTCACGAGATCTACCTGTTCATGCGCGCCGCCGGCCTGCGCAGCGCGAATTCCGCCGGCCTCCCCTCCTTTCCGGCCAAGGTGCCGCGGGCGGAGCTCGATTTCATTCTGGTGAGCGAAGGGATCGAAGTGACCGATTTCCGCATCCCCGATGTGCGGTTCTCGGATCATCGACCCCTGGTCTGTGATTTTCACGTGCGCACCAAGGCGGCTGCGCCGGAATCAACTGCCACCGTTGCGTGAAACTGCCATGAACGATACCAACACGGCCTGGCGCTCCTCGACCGACGCTGACGGCATCGTCTGGCTGACACTCGACAAGCCGGGTACATCCGCGAATGTGCTCTCGAGCGATGTCCTCATCGAGCTCGATGCGTTGCTACGCCCACTGCAACAAAGTGCGCCGCGCGGCGTGGTGGTGTCATCCGCGAAAAAAAGCGGCTTCGTCGCCGGCGCGGATATCAAAGAATTCACGGGGCTCACCGACGCCGAAAGCGGCTATCAACTCATTCACAGTGGACAGCAGGTGCTCGATCGGCTGGAAGCCCTTCCCTGCCCGACCGTGGCAGCCATTCACGGATTTGCGTTAGGCGGCGGGCTCGAGCTCGCGTTGGCGTGCCGGTATCGTGTCGCCGTCGGCGACGAGCGCCTGTCGCTAGGTCTGCCGGAAGTACTGCTAGGAATCCATCCGGGGTTTGGCGGCACCGTGCGCGCGGTCCGTCTCGTCGGCGTGCGCCCCGCCATGGAAATGATGCTGACCGGGAAAACGGTGCGGGCCGACAAAGCGCTGCGCATCGGCCTGGTCGACAAACTCGTTGCCGCTCCGGAGGAGCTGCAGGCGGCCACCCGGGACGTCATCCTGCAACGCCCCGCGCCGCATAAGGCCCCCTTCGGCGAGCGGATCCTGAGCTCAGCGCTCGCCCGACCCTTTGTGCGCCGTGCTCTCACTGCGCAGGTCGCCTCGAAGGCGCGCCGTGACCACTACCCCGCGCCCTATGCGATCATCGATCTGTGGTCGCGATTCGGAGCCCGCGGCGCGGCGGCCTTCGAAGCCGAGGCCCGCTCGATCGCGCATCTTTTCACCACCGCGACGTCGCGCAACCTGGTGCGCGTGTTCCTGCTGCAGGACCGCCTGAAAGCCTTGGGTGGCAAGAGTGCGGCTGACATCAAACATGTCCACGTGGTCGGCGCCGGAGTGATGGGCGGCGACATCGCGGCATGGTCGGCCTTGCGCGGGTTCACGGTCACCTTGCAGGACCAGAGTCTGAAGTTTGTCGAGCCGGCGTTGCAACGGGCCCAGGAGCTCTTCAAGAAGCGCTTACGCGATCCGGCCAAAGTGGCCGCGGCTAGTGAGCGCCTGCGCGCCGACATTGACGGCGCTGGCGTCCCGGACGCGGATGTCGTCATCGAGGCGATTTTCGAGCAACTCGAGGCGAAGCAGGAGTTATATGCGCGCCTCGAGCCCCGCATGAAACCCACCGCGGTGCTGGCAACCAACACCTCGAGCCTCATGCTGGAACCGCTGGCCGCACGCCTCGCCCGGCCGGAGCGGCTCGTGGGATTGCACTTCTTCAATCCCGTGGCGCAGATGCAGCTCATCGAGATCGTGCAGGCCACGAGCACCGCCGCCGATGTTGCGCAGGTGGCGACGGCCTTCGCGCGGCGACTCGACAAACTCCCTGTGCCGTGCCGCAGCGCGCCGGGATTTATTGTCAACCGTGTGCTCATGCCCTACCTCCACGAGGCCATGTTCGCCGCCCAGGAAGGGGTGCCACTGACGGTGATCGACAAGGTCGCGGTGGACTTCGGGATGCCGATGGGGCCCATCGAGCTCGCCGATGTTGTTGGTCTCGATGTGGCTGCCCATGTCGGTGAAATCGTGGCGCGCGAGCTCGGCCGTCCCGCCCCCGATCTGACGCGCCTGCGCGAGTTTCTGGCTGCAAAAAAGCTGGGCCGCAAGAGCGGCGAAGGCTTCTACGTCTGGCAGGACGGCAAGCCGCAAAAGCCGCCGGCGACCGAGCGGTTAGCGAGGGAACCCCCAGCGGGGGCCGCATCCGTGGCGCCTCCTCCCGACCTGATCGACCGGCTCATTTTAGTACTCATAAATGAGTGCGCCGCCTGTCTGCGCGAGCACGTTGTCGACGATCCGGATCTCATCGACGCGGCGGTTATTTTCGGCACCGGCTTCGCCCCCTTCCGTGGCGGCCCGCTCGCCTACGCGCGCAGCCGTGGGGTCGCCTCCGTCGTCGCACGCCTCGAGGAGCTCGCCGGGCGCTACGGCCCCCGTTTTCAGCCCGACTCCGGTTGGCCTCTCGTCACAAATGGCTCAAAAACCTGAACGAAACGTGAACGGCATTTCGGCGCGACCAAAGCCCTGTGCTACCATGAAATATAAACTGCAACGCACCACACTTGGTCCCCTTGCTTCAGGCCGCCGCACATGGTTGAAGAGCGCGAAGCCAGCGTTCAACTGCTCAAGACTCTCGCGCCGCTCGATGGTTTGAAGCGCGATAACATCGCCGCGCTCGCAAAGAAAGTCACCGTTCGCAAGATGTCCGCCGGGCGTAACCTCTTCAAGGAGGGCGACACCGACAGGCGTACCATCTGGCTCGTCGGCGGCATGCTCGAGATCAGTGAGGCCGGCCGAACCGTGGCCATGATGCGTGGTGGCACACGCGAGTCCCGTACCCCGCTGTATCCGCAGCTTCCCCGGCGCGTGACCGCGCGAGCCGCCGAAGAAATCAGCTATCTCTCGATCGACAGCGAATTGCTGGACGTCATGATCACCTGGGATCAGACGGGCACCTACGAAGTCTCCGAGTTGCAGTCCCAGCTCGAGGGCACCGACGGCGACGACTGGATGACGACGCTGCTGCAGACAAAGGCTTTCCACCGTATCCCGCCCGCCAACATCCAGGCCATCTTCATGCGCCTGGAGCGGTTTCCCAGCAAGGCCGGCGAAGTTGTCATCAAACAGGGCGATGACGGCGACTTCTTCTACGTTATTGTCAGCGGCAAGTGCATCGTGACCCGCGAGACGCCGCTCAACCGGGATGGCATCAAGCTGGCGGAACTCGGTGTTGGCGATACCTTCGGCGAAGAGGCGCTGATCGCCGAAGCCAAGCGCAACGCAACGGTCACCATGTTGACCGATGGCGTGCTCATGCGGCTCAAGAAGCAGGATTTCCGGGAGCTCATGAACGAGCCCCTGCTGCAATGGGTGAGCAACGACCAGGCGCGTGACATCGTCGCCAAGGGCGGTCGCTGGCTCGACGTACGGCTGCCCAGCGAGCACCAGAACCTGTCCATCGACGGATCCCTGAACATCCCGCTGTACTTCATCCGTCTGAAGCTCTCGGCCCTGGATCGCAACGTCCCGTACGTCGTGTACTGCGATACCGGCCGGCGCAGCTCCGCCGCGGCCTACATCCTCGTCGAGCGTGGATTCGATGCGTACGTGCTGACGGGCGGTCTCACGAACAGTGGCGCAGCCCTGAGGCGCTCGGCCTAGGCGCCCACGGCGCCTCACATAGTGTGGGTGGCTTTATCGCCGGATAGCGCGCCGGCTAGATAGGTCTCGATCTTTTTCTGCGTCTGCCCGCGGTCCTGCTCGCTGAACTGCACGCCGATGCCGGCTGTTCGCTTGCCCTGGGCACCTTTGGGCGTCACCCAGATCACCCGGCCGGCGACCGGCAGCTTCTCGTCCTCGCCCATGAGGTTCAGCAGCATGAAAACCTCGTCGCCGAGGCGGTAGTTGCTGTTGGTCGGTATGAACAGGCCGCCGTTCTTCACGAATGGCATATACGCCAGGTACAAGGCGCTCTTGTCCTTGATCGTCAGGGTCAACAGACCCGGCTTATTCCCGCCCGCTCTCACGTTCTTATCCTCGCCCCCGGCGCAAAACGTCTCAATATGGCCTCGAGAGCCAACCCACGGTTAATCGGCGTATCGAGCGCGGACTTCAGTTCCCGCACTCCATCCACCAGTTCGAAGAGGTGGCCCATATTCAAGACTGCATCATGCCGTGGCGAGAAGGGGGCAGCGCCCACTTTTGTAAAAAAGCCGTCACCTCCGGAGTGTGCACGGATTCGTTCCGTGAGCCAGTTCTCAATGCACCTCAGGCGCAAGGGAAGCTCAGCCCGCGTCCAGCGCTCGGCGGTCGCGACAGGATCGCCTCCGCCGGTCGTCGCTTCCTCGAGTGTCCGGCGGACCTCCTGTCCGACCTCTACCACGGCCTTGGGGTCGACGTCGACAGCCAGCATAGGAGCCTCGCCCAGCGTATCCAGTACCGCATTCCAGTCTGCGGGGCCCCGACTAGCCTCGAGCCAGGCCACGGCCTCCTGGCGTGCAGGAGCGCGTATGCGGATCCGCTGGCATCGGCTCAGGATGGTCGCCGGCAACCGGGAGGGCTGGGTCACCACCAGCATCAGGAGCGTCCTGGCAGGCGGCTCCTCCAGGGTCTTGAGAAGCGCATTGGCCGCGAACCGATTGAGCGTGTCCGCCGGGGTGATGACCGCGACCTTGTAACTGCCCTGGTGGGCCGTCAGAGCGAGTTCCGCCGACAGCTCCCGGATCTGCTCGATGCGAATCTGGCGGGAGTCTTCAATGGGCTGCAGGACCGCCAGGTCGGGGTGCTGCGCCGTAGCCACGCGGTGGCAACCCTGGCACTTGCCGCAGGGCGCCTGCTCAGGGTTCTGGCAAAAAACCAGGCTGGCGAGCCATTTCGCGAGCCAGTCGCCCCCTGCTCCCGGGGCCTCGTGCAGCAATAATCCGTGGGGCAGGCGTCCCGCCTTGTGCGCGGCGGCCAATGTCGTCATCTCGGAGCCTAACCACGACGGTGCCACCGTCGTGGCTGCCACAGGGGCCGCGGGGGGCGTCTCTTTCGCCATTATCGGAGCCCCTCCAGGACTCGAATCACCTGTGCCTCGACATCTGTCAGGTCCACAGAAGCGTCGATGATCCGAATTCTGTGGGGCTCACGCTTCGCGAGCTCGAGGTAGCCCGCACGCACCTTCGCGAAGAACGCTTCGGTCTCCGCCTCGAAGCGATCCGCGGCCATACCGGATCTCAGTCTCGCCCGCGCCAACCCGGTGGCCGGGGGCAGATCCAGTAACAGCGTGCAGTCCGCCTGCAATCCGCCCTGCACCGCCGCGGCAAGCGTGTCGATCAATGAATGATCGACGCCCCGCCCGCTACCTTGGTAAGCGCGCGTCGCATCGGTGAAGCGATCGCAAACGACCCACTCGCCGCGCGCCAGTGCTGGCCGGATCAGATTCTCAACATGAATGCCGCGCGCGGAGAACATCAGCAGTGTCTCGGTGATCGGGGAGAGCTGCTCGCTACCCCGTTCGAGAACGATCTGACGCACGCGCTCGGCGAGCGGGGTACCCCCCGGCTCTCTCGTCAGACGCGTGGGAATCGAACGGGCAGCCAGCCACTCGCAAACGATGCGAGCGACAGTCGATTTACCCGCGCCTTCGATGCCCTCGAGTGTGATGAATCGACCCGGCGTCATCGGGCCTGGGTACGCAGATGTTGGAGATAGGCTTTCACCGCCTCATTATGCTCCTCCAGCGTCTTGGAGAAGTGGTGGCCGCCATTTCCCGTGGCCACGAAGTACAACTCACCGTTGTCCGCGGGGTGCATGGCCGCCAGCACCGACTCACGACTGGGCAGGCAGATAGGCGTAGGCGGCAGCCCGGAGCGCGTGTACGTGTTGTAGGGCGTGTCGCTGACGAGGTCACGGCTGTGGATATTGCCGTCGTAACTCTCACCCATGCCATAAATCACGGTCGGGTCCGTCTGCAGGCGCATTCCTTTTCGCAAGCGAGTCACGAACACCCCCGCTACGCGCTGACGCTCCTCTGGAACGCCGGTCTCTTTCTCGACGATGGAGGCGAGAATGAGCGCTTGATACGGTGTCTCGAACGGGAGGTCTGCACCATGCTGGGGCCACGATGTCTCGATGAGCTTCTGCATGGCGTTATAGGCGAGCGTCAGGATTTCCGTGTCCTTCGTCTTAGCGGCAAAACGGTACGTGTCCGGAAAAAAGCGACCTTCCGGGAACTCACCCGGATGCCCCAGTGCCGTCATGACCTGCTCGGTAGTCTTTCCAGTCAACGTGTGGGTCACGGCGGCGTGCTGATCGAGCTCGCGCCGAAACTCCGCGAACGTCGATCCCTCGACCACCGTGAGCTGCTCGAGAACGACACGGCCTTGCTCGAACATCTCGAGGATCTGCGCGGGACTGGCTCGAGCCGGAATCTCATACATTCCGAAGTGCACGTTCGGACGGCGGCCGTGAACCCGCAGAAATAATTCCACGGCGCGAACATTCGTCAAGGCGCCCTGCCGCGCGAGTTGTGTGAGAACGCCCCGAACCGGGGTACCCGGATCGATTTGAATGCGCACCGGCGCCTGTGCGGGTCCGGGCGCGAAAAAATGCTGTTGCAGCCAGTAGTAACCGCCGGCGGCGGCACCTCCGAGCAGAACCAACAGCACCAGTATCAGAGCAAGCGCACGTCCGCTCGACCCTCGTCCGCTTGACCTAGGCATCGACCGGCTCCTCGAGCAGCGGTGTCATGATCTGTTGCAGCCGGCGCGTGACAGGACCTGGCTGCATCGTCCGCCCGTCGAGCTCGCGAAGCGGCCACACGCCGATTCTCGCGTTCGTCAGAAACAGCTCGTCAGCTTTGTGCACGTCATCGTCTCGCAACACGTCTTCCTGTACGGAAATACCGGCGCGCTCCGCTTCCCGCAGTACGACGCGTCGCATAACACCCGCGACCCCGCAAAGATCCAATCGGGGCGTGCGCAGCCGGGATCCTTCGACAATAAACACGTTGCTCATGGTTCCCGAAACCAGCCTGCCAGAGCTGCTGAACAGGAGGGACTCCGCAATTCCCGGATCCGTCCATTCACGCCTTGCGAGCACCTGCTCCAGGCGGTTGCAGTGCTTCAATCCCGCCAGTGCCGAATTCTCTCCGAGCCGCAGCGTCGCGGTACGGACGCGGATACCATCCTGTGACTCGGTAGGAGTTTCCGGCGGCCATGCGTATCGAAACGTGATCCGTGTCGCCTTCTCGCGCCCTGTCACTCCATAGCCGCGAGCGAGCGCCGTTCCACGCGTCAGAATCAGTTTCACAATGGCGTTGTCGGCCTCACGGGCCAGGGCGCGAATCTCCGCGCGAATCTCGTCGAGGTTGCCCGGCTCGATACCGAGTCGGGTACATCCAAACTGCAGACGCTCGAGATGCAGGGACAAAAAGCGCGGCCGCCCACGACGACAGGCAATGGTCTCGAACAGGCCGTCGCCAAAATGCACCGCCCGATCAAAGGGCGAGAGCTGTTGATCGGGAATGCCATTCAGCAGTACCCGTTCCAGCCTCGCGGAGGGCTCAGGGATCACGCGCGACCTCGAATGCCGCGAGCAACCCACGCGCCTTGGCCCTTGTTTCGCCAAGTTCGCGTCGCGGCTCAGAGTCGGCAACGATGCCCGCGCCCGCGCGGAACTCAATCTGCCGGCCCATCAGGGTCATGGTGCGGATGAGGATGTTGAGATCCATCGTGCCATTGCGGTCGAGGTAGCCAAGAGAGCCGGTGTAGGCGCCACGCCCTACTCCTTCCAGCTCTGCAATGATCTGCATACAACGAAACTTCGGCACCCCGGTTATCGTACCGCCGGGAAACACTGCGCGCAGCGCCTCTATCGGTGTCACGTCGGCTCGCAGTACGCCGCTCACGTTGGAAACGATGTGATGCACGTGAGCATAAGACTCGATCGTCATGAGCTCATCCACCCGGACAGTGCCCGCCTCACACACGCGACCCAGGTCGTTGCGCTCGAGGTCGATGAGCATGATGTGCTCTGCCCGCTCCTTCGGATGCTCGACCAACGCCGTCATCTCCGCGACGTCATCTCCCGGCCGGCGACTTCGTGGTCGCGTTCCGGCGATCGGACGGGTATCGACCCGTCGTCCCTCGACTCGCACCAGGCGCTCCGGTGACGAGCTGATGATCGATGCGCCCCGCCACTGTGCCAAGGCAGCAAAAGGCGCGGGATTCGTAGTGCACAGTCGATTGTAGAGCGCGGCGATATCCGGGTCGCGATCGAGTTCCACATGCCAGGGACGCGAGAGGTTTGTCTGGTAGATGTCGCCGGCAGCAACATACTCTTTTCCGCGCCGTACCCGCTCGAGATAGGCTTCCGGATCCTCCTCCTCAAGGGATTTGACGCGGAAACTCGCATCGGGCGCGTCAGATTCCTCCGCGGCGCGAAGCGCGTCGGCCTCGAGCCTGTCGAGCGAATCGGCCGAGTCTGCTTCGGCCACCGCGAGCACACGCTGCCGGGCACGATCATGGATAAGGGCGCAGGGCGTACGAAGCGCGAACGCGCGCCAAGGCAGCGTCGACCGTGGAAGCGAGAGGTGGGGCTCCACCTCCTGCGCCATCTCGTAAGAGAGAAAGATTGCCCAACCACCGGCGAACGGGAGGTCTTCCGACCGGGATTCCGGGGTGGCCTCGCGCTCGGCCAGCCACCAGTTCTCGAGCGCTGCAAAGAACGTGTTGCCCCCGCTGGGGATTCCCTCGCTGGCCGCTCGGTTGCCCTGAATCACCATGCCTTCGGCGCCGAGTCGTCCGTCGGCATCGAGCCAGAGTGCCGCGCGTGGCTCGGCTAAAAGGACACTCGTGCGACTCAACGGGCCGTCGGCGGCACTGTCGAGCAGCATGGGATAGCGCGCGGGCAGGCGCGCCGCGAGCCGGCGCAGCACCGTAGGCGGTACGCCGAGCTCGCGAACGACGGGTTTCAAGCCGAAATCAGCCGCTGAAGCGGCGGAAGATCAGCGAACCGTTGGTCCCGCCAAAGCCGAATGAATTCGACAACACCGTGTCGATCTTCATCTGGCGCGCCGTGTTGGGCACGTAATCCAGATCGCAATCGGGGTCCGGTGTCTGGTAGTTGATGGTCGCGGGAGC
>JAQGOE010000072.1 GCA_028293725.1 Gammaproteobacteria bacterium
TATTTGGACCCGATCTCGACGAGTTGGATCGCGTCGCTGACCAGGTGGCGGCGGTCGTGCGGACCGTCCCGGCGGCAAAAGATGTGCAGGTGAAGTCGCCCTCCGGCGCACCGTTCCTGCGAGTTGAGTTGCTCCCGGAGCGCCTGGCTCAATATGGCTTTACGGCCGCCGATGTGTTGGACACTGTCGAGACGGCGTATCAGGGCGCCACCGCGGCGCAGGTGTATGACACGAACAAGGTGGTCGATCTGGTGGTGCGGTTGCCGCTCGCCGCTAGACTCGATCCGGAGGCGATTGGCTCGCTTTTGATTCGGGCCTCGTCGGGGGTGACGGTGCCGCTGCGGAATCTTGCAACAGTGTCAGCGGCGGAAGGGCGTACCGGTATCTTGCACGAAGGCGCGCGCAGGCGTCAGGTCGTGACGGTGAACCCCGCGACCGGGGATGTAGCCGGCTTCGTGGCGGCGATGCGCGCGGCTATTACCCAACATGTCGCGCTGCCGAGTGCGGTGTATCTGCAGTTCACCGGCGTGGCTGAGGGTGAGGCGCAGGCACGTCGCGAGGTGTTGTTGCATGCGGGAATTGCTGCAGTCGGAATCATTTTGCTGCTTCTGATCGCGTTCGAGGACCCTCGTACGGTGACACTGATTCTGGCGACGACGCCCTTCGCTCTAGTGGGTGGGGTGGTGGCAGTTGCCTTGACCGGCGCGACGCTGTCGATCGGGTCGCTGGTGGGGTTTGTCACGCTGTTTGGAATCGTGGCGCGGAACGCGATCCTGCTGGTGGCTCATGTGGAGCATCTGATTGCGGTTGAGGGGGCGACCTGGTCCCTCCTGACGGTGCTCCGTGGGGCGCGGGAACGACTGGTGCCGATCCTGATGACGGCTCTGGTCACGGCGCTCGGCCTGCTGCCGCTCGCCATCGGCAGTGGCGAGGCCGGGAGGGAGGTGCAGGGCCCTATGGCGACGGTGATCCTGGGAGGATTGGTGACGTCGACCCTGATGAACTTGCTGGTGTTGCCGGTGCTGATCTGGCGGTTTGGGCCGTTTGGGTCGGCCCGAGGCTTTCTCACGACGGGCGACCCCACCGGTTCTGGTCGGGGCTGAGGCGCGGCCGGTAAACTGGCGTGGTCGCGTCGCCGTCGCTCCAAGGATCCACCATGTCGTTCTACGGTCTGTCGGTTTTCGCTCTCGTCTACACGTTGGCGGTGGCTTCGCCCGGGCCGGGCGTTGCGGCGATCGTGGCGCGTGTGCTGGGCCGCGGCACCCGCGGCGCGCCTGCCTTTATTCTGGGCTTTCTGGTGGGCGATCTGATCTGGTTTACCTTCGCCGCCACCGGGCTCGCGATGCTGGCGCAGACGGCTTACGCGGTGTTTGTTGTAGTGAAGTTCGCGGGCGCGGCGTATTTGCTGTATCTCGCCTATCGCCTGTGGACGGCGCCGCCGTCGCCGCTCGCCGATTCGCAGCAGCCGGGACCGGAGCGACCGGTTCAGCTGCTCATGGGCTCCCTGGCGTTGACCCTGGGCAACCCCAAGACCATGGTGTTCTTTCTCGCGGTTCTGCCGACCGTGATCGAGCTGAAGCGATTGACCGTGGGCGGCTTTTTCGAGATCACGCTCGTGATCTGTTTTGTGTTGCCCCTCGTTCTAGGGCTCTACGCTTTCTTCGCGGGCCGCGCCCGGAAACATCTCTCACGCCCGGAGTCCGTTCGCTGGGTGCAGCGGGGGACGGGCGCGGTGATGGCGGGAGCGGCTATCGCAGTGGCCACCCGCTGACCCCTTCACAATATCCGCCCGTTTGGGCCGTCTATCTAAGTAGATGGACGCCGCGCTCAACGCTGATTTGACAAGTTCTGCCCAAGATCGCGAGATCGACGCTACGGTCCGACGTGAGCGCGGCCGGCTGCTGGCTTTCATCCGCCGCAGGGTGTTGGACGCAGCTGAGGCGGAAGATGTCCTGCAGGAGGCGCTCTACGAGCTCGTCGCGGCCTACCGTCTGATGCAGCCGGTCGAGCAGGCCGGCGCCTGGCTGATGCGCGTCGCCCGCAATCGCATCATCGACCGGTTTCGCAAGAAGAAGCCCGAGCTGTTGGCGGACCAGGGCGTTGAGTTCGATGAGGACGAGGACGTTGGCGGCCTGGAGGATCTGCTGCCGTCGCCGGACGACGGACCGGACGCCGTCGCGATTCGCCAGTTGATGCTCGAGCGGATCGAGGCGGCACTGGATGAGTTGCCCCCCGAGCAGCGCGACGTGTTTATCGCGCAGGAGCTGGAGGGAGCGAGTTTCAAGGAGCTCGCCGCGCGTTGGAATGTGACCGTGAGCGCGTTGCTGTCGCGCAAGCGTTACGCGGTGTTGTATTTGAGGAAGCGGCTGCAGGCCGCTTATGACGAGTGGCTCGAGGACTGAAAGTACCCGGCCACACGAGCTGGCGCGGGGTCGACCGTGCGCTCGGATTGACAACCTATTGGATATGAGGAGAGAGACGTGAGATTTCGAGGTCGTTGGGTGGCGAAAGGCGCTGCATTCCTGGTGCTGGTGCCCGCCTTGATCGCCGTGTTGAGCTTCGTGGTGATGAGCCTGTGGAATGCGCTCATACCGGCTCTGTTTCACGGTCCGATCGTGACCTTCTGGCAGGCGTTGGGCCTGTTGGTGTTGAGCAAGGTCCTGTTTGGCGGCTTCCGCGGCCGCGGCGGGCACGGTTGGCACGGGCGTCGCTGGCGCGGGGAGATGTGGCGCCAGAAATGGGAAAGCATGACGCCCGAGGAGCGGGATCGCCTGCGGGCGAGATTCAAACATCGCTGCGGCTGGAGTCCTGAGGACCCGCCGAGCGAACAGACGAAACCGTAATCTTACCGAGGACGTGTTATGAAACGAGTGTCAAAGCCGCCGCGTCTCGTGCCAGGTCGTCGCCCCGACGACGGCGCAGGTGAGTGGCTTGCGGCCATGATTCGGGGACTGGATGCCCTGGAATTTCTGGAGCGCAGTCGTGACCTGGCGGCGGAGGCGGTAGTGTCCACGCCGATGCGGTTGGCGCCGCCGCGGGGGTCCTGATCTTCGACCGGTCGCCGCGCCGCACCCCCATTGACGAAGCGCGGCTCGAAACTCCACCATCGAGTGGTGAAAACTTCTCTGATTCTGGTTCCGGGTCTGCTGTGCGACGAAGTCGTCTGGGCGGACCAGGTTGAGGCCCTTTCAGGCCTTGCGGACGTGCACATCGCTACGAATGGCGCACGGGACTCCTTAGTTGCGATGGCGGAGGCGATTATCGCCCAGGCGCCGCCGCGGTTTGCGCTAGCCGGGCATTCCATGGGCGGACGCGTCGCGCTCGAAGTGGTGAGGCGCGTGCCGGAGCGGGTAACCGCGCTGGCACTCATGGACACGGGCCACCAGCCATTGGCTGCGGGCGAGCCCGGGGAGCGGGAGGTGGCCGGCCGGATGGCCTTGGTCGAGAAATCTCGCCGCCAAGGCATGCGCGCCATGGGCTGGGAGTGGATGCAAGGCATGGTGTATCCCTCGCGTCTGTCGGATGCGGTCCTGGTGAACGCCATTCTCGACATGATCGCCAGCAAGAACCCTGACCTTTACGCTGCGCAGACCCGGGCGTTGATCAACCGTCCGGAAGCGACCTCGCTATTGCCCAAACTTCGTTGCCCGACGCTCGTGCTGTGTGGGCGGGAAGATGTCTGGTCCCCTCCGAAGCGGCACGAGGAGATGTGCGAGCTGATTCCGGGGAGCACTCTGACAGTGGTTCCCTATTGCGGGCACATGTCGACCATGGAACAGCCGACCGCGGTCAGCGACGCGTTGCGTACGTGGCTCGAGCCGATCGCCGCCGAAGGATAACTGCCAATGACAGAAATAACGTTGCGCCGTATAGCGATGGTGGGCTTCGGCGAAGCCGGGTCTATTCTGGGCGCAGAGTTGGCGGCTTCGGGTCGTGAGGTGGTCACCTATGACATTCTTCTCGATACGCCGGCTTCGCGCGGAGCGATGTTGGAGAAGGCTCGCCTGGCGCGCGTGCAGACCGCCGACAGCTTGAATGCCGCCGTGAAGGATGCGGACCTGGTGATCTCGGCGGTGACCGCGGCATCCTCCGCGGAGGTCGCTGGGCAAGCACGTAAGGCGATGCGTGCCGGCCAGATTTTCCTGGACATCAACTCCTGCTCACCCGGCACCAAACGTTCCAACTCACAGGCCGTGCAGAGCTCGGGTGCCGACTACGTCGAAGCCGCCGTGATGGCTCCTGTTCCGCCGCAACGGCTGAAAGTACCTATGCTGTTGGGAGGGCGTCGGGCTGCCGAGCTCGCGCCCGTTCTCGGCAGTCTCGGCATGAACGCTACATTCATCTCCGACGAGATCGGTGTCGCTTCCGCCGTGAAGATGTGCCGAAGTGTCGTGATCAAAGGGTTGGAGGCCCTTGCGATCGAGAGCATGTTGGCCGCCCGCCGTTTCGGTGCGGAAAAGGAGGTCCTGGCCTCGCTGCAGGGCACTTTCCCGGGGATGGGATGGCAGGACAAATTGCCCGACTACCTCATCAGCAGGGTCGCCGAGCACGGTCGACGGCGCGCGGCGGAAATGCGCGAGGTCGCCCATACGCTCGAGGGAGTTGGCGTCGAGCCGACCATGGCGCTCGCAACGGCGGCGCGTCAGGATGCGCTCATCGACGCCATGACGTCGCATAGCCTGAGTTACCCACACGGACAGCCGTTTTCGTGGCGATGGCTCGCCGACGCGCTGGCTGACTCTCCGGCCAACCCTGCGGCCGGCGATTCCAACGATAAGACATAAAACGCGGAAATCCATTAATGTCCAAGTACCAGTCCAAACTCAATCTCGACAAGCTGGTCGCGATCGACGTCCACACTCACGCCAACATCTCGGAGCGCCAGCCACGCGATCCATGCTCTGTCATTTTCGACGAAGCCATGGCGAAGTATTTCAAATCCGCGGTGCCGCCGACCATTCCGGAGGTCGCGCAGTACTACCGTGAGCGGCATATGGCCGCCGTTATTTTCACGGTCGACAACGAGGCCGAGATGGGCCACACCCGCATTGCCAACGAGGAGGTTGCCGAGGTCGCCGCGGAAAATGCCGACGTGTTGATTCCTTTCGCCAGCATCGATCCGGCGAAGGGGAAAATGGGGGCGCGCGAGGCGCGGCGGCTCATCGAGGAGTACGGCGTTCGCGGGTTCAAGTTTCACCCCTCGACGCAGGGCTTCTACCCGAACGATCGAAAGGCCTATGTGTTGTATGAGGTGATCGCGGAAGCGGGTCTGCCGGCGCTGTTCCACACCGGCCAGACGGGTGCGGGCGCGGGCGCGCCAGGGGGCATGGGGATACGGTTGAAGTTCTCCAATCCCATGTACCTCGATGACGTGGCGGCCGATTTTCCCAATATGCCCATCATCATGGCGCATCCTTCGTTTCCGTGGCAGGACGAGGCTCTGGCGGTAGCGACCCACAAGCCGAATGTCTACATCGACCTGTCCGGCTGGTCGCCGAAATATTTTCCGGCCAATCTCATTCAATACACCAACACCCTGCTGAAGGATCGCATTCTGTTCGGCTCGGACTACCCGGTGATCACGCCAGACCGGTGGCTGGCCGACTTCGAGAAGCTGCCGATCAAGCCGGAGGTGCGGCCGCGTGTGCTGAAGGACAATGCCATCAGGTTGTTGAAGTTGGCGGGGTGAGAGCGCCCACGGGCCGTTGGACGAGGAGGATCGCGCATGTCGAAGCCTGAAATTCCGGTCAGCATGACCGCGATCGAGATCCGGGAGCCGGGTGGACCGGAGGTGTTGCAGCCAGTGCAGCGTCCCGTCCCTAATATTGGCCCGCGCGAAGTGTTGGTTCACGTCGTGGCCGCGGGCGTGAACCGTCCCGACCTGCTGCAGAGGGCGGGGAACTATCCACCGCCACCTGGCACGACCGACATCCCCGGGTTGGAAATCTCCGGGGACATTGTTCGTGTTGGGGCTGAGGTGAAGGAATACTCCGTGGGCGACGAGGTCTGCGCACTCGTTGCGGGTGGCGGCTATGCGCAATACGCCGCGGTCCCTGCCGTGCAGTGTTTGCCGGTGCCTGCAACGTTGAGCGTGGAGGAGGCCGCAGCACTGCCCGAAACCTTCTTCACCGTCTACTTCAACGCGTTCCAGAGGGCGGGCCTCAAGCCCGGAGAGACCTTCCTGGTGCACGGAGGGTCTTCGGGTATCGGCACGACGGCCATCCTGTTGGGAAAAGCGTTTGATGCGCGCGTGATCGTTACGGCGGGCAGCGCCGAAAAGTGCGCGGCATGCCTGGAGCTCGGCGCCGACCATGCCATCAACTACAAGGAAGAGGATTTTGTTGCGGCGACGCTTCGGCTGACGAATGGCAAAGGCGCTGACGTGATTCTCGACATGGTGGGGGGCAGTTATGTGCCCCGAAATATCGAGTCGGCCGCCACGAACGGGCGCATTGCCATCATCGCTACCCAGGGCGGTACGAAAGCCGAGGTCGATCTGCGGCCGCTGATGATGAAACGACTGACCCTTTCCGCATCAACCCTGCGGGCGCAGCCTGTGGAGAACAAGGGCCGACTGGCCGCGGCCTTGCGTGAGAACGTCTGGCCCCTGTTCAGCTCGAAGCGGTTGCGGCCTGCGATTCATGAGCGGTTCCCATTGGCCGAGGCCGCTGCCGCGCATGCGGCGCTGGATTCCGGGCGTCATATCGGGAAGGCCATTCTTTTGACGGAGTAGAATGCCCCGATGAGCGCTCTTTTCCCCTACGGTCTCTTCGAGCTGTCTTTCTGGGGCTACGTGGCGGTGACTTTCACCACCATCCAGGTGATGTTCCTGGGTGTCACGCTCTACCTGCACCGGGATCAATCTCATGGTGGTCTGACCCTCCATCCGGTGTTGCGACACCTGTTCCGTTTCTGGCTGTGGTACAGCTCGGGTGTGGTCACGAAAGAGTGGGTGGCCGTACATCGACGGCATCACGCCTACGCCGACAAAGTTGGCGATCCCCACAGTCCATTGATCTTCGGCTTGCAGCGTGTGGTCCTCGAGGGCTACGAGCTTTACACCGCCGCCACTCGAGATTCCTCCCTTGTCAGGAACTACGGTAAGGGGACACCGGACGACTGGATAGAGCGCAACCTCTACAGCCGTCATCCCAACCTGGGCATCGTGCTGTTCTCGCTGACGTTCCTGGTGTTGTTTGGCATTCCGGCCATTCTCATGGTGGTCGTGCACCTGAGTGCGCAGCCGTTTTTCGCGGGCGGTGTGGTGAACGGCCTGGGACACGCGGTGGGTTATCGAAGCTTCGAGATGCCCTCGACGGCGACCAATCTCGTTCCCTGGGGCGTGCTGCTGGGTGGCGAGGAGTTGCACAACAATCATCATGCCTTCCCGCGGTCGGCGCGCTTCGCTGTACAGCGTTGGGAGTTTGACATCGGGTGGTTTTGGGTCTGCGCGTTCCGGGCTGTTGGCCTGGCGAGGGTCCGTTATGTCGCGCCCCGGCCGCACCTGGAGCATAGGCGCAGTCAGCTCGATGCTGACACTGTCAACGCGTTGTTCACGAATCGGATGCATGTTCTGCGGGAATACGCGCGGCGGGTCGTTCTTCCGGTTTGCCGCGAGCTCGCGCGTAGAGAGCCGAAGGGGTCGGTTCCTGCAATGACACCGAGGCTGCTGATCAGCCACCCGACCCTGTTGGCGGAGGAGGCTAAGCGTGCGCTTCGGGAACTGCTCGAGCGCTACGAGGTGTTGTGTAGGGTTGTTGAGTATCGCGAGGGGTTGCAGCATCTGTGGAACGATGCTTCCGCGAATCAGGCGCGGGCGGTGGGGCAGTTGAAGGAGTGGTGCGCCCGGGCGGAGGCCAGTGGGATTCGGGCGTTGCGGGAGTTTTCGTTGGGGTTGCCGGCATATGGCGCTGCGCGTTAGGGCGTTCGGTTAAGAGTCACGTTGCCGAGGGTTGCCCGGCAGCCGGGGCAGGCGCGGGCATCTATCTCACCGCACTGGAAGAATCGTGGAGCGGACGACCGTCCGCATCGCAAAACTCGATTGCAACCGCGCGACACTCGGCAGCCGTGTCAGGTGCTGGTTGTGAATGCGCTCGAAATCCGCCATATCGGCCACCACGAGGCGCAGCAGGTAGTCGTGCTCGCCGGTCATGAGATAGCACTCCATGACTTCGGGAATCTTGCGTACCGCGTTCTCGAACGTCTCCAGCCCTGACTGGCTTTGCCGGTCGAGGGTGATGCTCACGAAGACGTTGACGGGATAACCGGCCTTCTGCTGGTCGATGAGGGCCGTGTAGCCCTGCACGAGTCCCGATTCTTCCAGGGCTCGCACGCGTCGGAGGCAGGCCGATTCCGACAGACTGACCTTCTCGGCCAGCAGCGTATTGGTGATTCGGGCGTCTTGCTGCAGCAGGCGCAGGATGGCGCGATCGTAGCGGTCTAGCTCCATTGGCGCAGAAATCCTTCGTAAAGGGAACGATAGGCCGCAGATTCTGCCATATCTGCCCCCCGAGACGCTGCCATTACGCAAGCCCGTGCCGGTCCTGGGCGCCTAGGCTGCGCGCAGATCTGCAGTCTTCAATCGTCATTCGAGGGGTGGTCGCATGCGTATCGGTGTCCCGCGAGAGATCAAAGTGCATGAGTACCGGGTGGGCCTGGTTCCCGCCGGGGTCCGCGAGCTCGTCGGAGCCGGACATGAGGTGATTGTCGAGACGGATGCCGGAACAGGCATCGGTGTGGACGACGCCCAGTATCGCGCTGCCGGCGCGTCCATCGCGGCGAAGGCGTCCGATGTGTTCAGCCCCGCCGAGCTCATCGTCAAGGTCAAGGAGCCCCAGCTGGCCGAATGCCAGATGCTTCGCGCTGGCCAGGTCCTGTTCACCTATCTGCACCTGGCGGCGGACCCCGCGCAGGCGCAGGCGTTGATGAAGTCGGGTGCGACGGCTATTGCCTACGAGACGGTGACTGCTCCGAATGGCTCGCTGCCGCTGCTGACGCCGATGAGCGAGGTCGCCGGCCGCATGTCGATCCAAGTGGGCGCCGCGTGTCTGCAGAAGGCTAACGGCGGCTACGGTGTGTTGCTTGGTGGAGTTCCGGGCGTCCCCCCGGCGAAAGTCGTGATTCTCGGCGGTGGTGTTGCCGGTACTCATGCGGCGGAAATTGCTGTAGGCATGCGGGCCGACGTGACCATCGTCGACCGGTCTGTCGCGCGACTGCGTGAACTGTCCTCCATATACGGGTCGTCGCTGCAGACGGCTTATTCGACTACCGAAGCGATCGAGCGGCAGGTGCGTGATGCCGATCTCGTAGTGGGCGCTGTGCTCATTGCTGGTGCGGCCGCACCGAAGCTCGTGACTCGGGCCATGCTGGGAACGATGAAGCCGGGTACCGTGCTGGTCGACATCTCGATCGACCAAGGCGGCTGTTTCGAGACCAGCAAGCCGACGACGCACGCGGACCCCACGTTTGTCGTTGACGGCATCATTCACTACTGCGTTGCCAACATGCCGGGCGCCGTTCCCCGCACTTCCACGTTTGCGTTGACCAACGCGACATTGCCTTATGTTCGGGCGCTGGCTGATTTCGGTTGGCAGGCTGCACTCAAGCGCGATGCCGGTCTGGCCGGGGGACTCAACGTACACGCGGGTGAGATTACCCACGACGTCGTTGCCCGTGCGTTGGGCTTTCAGGGCCGTCCGGCCGCGGTCGCCGCGGTTCGGTGACAGCGGTTCTGTAACAGGCTCGGGCCTTGGGCCCGGTGTCTGGGGCTCGGCCACGGGGCGGTCAGGCTCCACAGGTCGGGCACATTCATTTGCTCTCTCAAAGGGGGCTGGCTATGGCCGGCCTCCTGCCGTTAGGCTACGGGCCCGTTTGGCTCACGCTGGAGAATTCTCAAATGAAGATCGCCCTGTCGGCCGCCATGCTGACTCTCGTTGCGGGTTCCGCACTGGCCGCGCCTGTGACTTACGACGTCGACCCTGGCCATACCTACCCCAGCTTCGAGGCTGACCATATGGGTGGGCTTTCGGTCTGGCGTGGGAAGCTGGATAAGACGTCCGGCACTATCGTTTACGACAAGGACAAGAGCGCCGGTACTGTCGACATCACCATCGACACGAGCTCCATCGACTTCGGTCACGAGAAGCTCAACGAGCACGCGAAGAGCCCGGACCTGTTCGATGTCGCGAAGTTTCCGACAGCGACCTACAAAGGCACGCTCGCGGGTTTTGTGAATGGCGCGCCCACGAAGGTGGAAGGCCAGTTCACGCTGCACGGTGTGACCAAGCCGCTGACACTCACCATCGACCAGTTCCTGTGCAAGCCGAATCCCATGACCAAGAAAGAGGTCTGCGGCGCCGATGCCAAGGCAACATTCAACCGCAAGGATTTTGGCATGGGCTTCGGCGACGCCTATGGCTTCAAGATGGACGTGAAGCTGGCGATCCAGGTGGAAGCGATTCGTTCGAACTGACCGGTTGCGAAGTTTGAATTGGTGGGGGCTCGCCGGCTCATGGCGGGCCCCACCGAGTCGCTGCGGCAGGCCTGTCCCCGGTGCGGCCGGGTACTCGCCCACAGCAGCCGGGCTACGCCTCTTCTAAGTACATTCCCAGGAATTCTGGCTCTCCCGGGCCTCGTCGCACAGTCCGCGGCATCCTATTGTGTAGACTCCCGCCCGAAAGGGGTCCCACTTTGTACGACAGTCCCAATTCCCGTTCTGCTCTGCTGGATACCATGGTCGAAGCCGCCGTCGAGGCGGGTCGAGCCGCGCATGACATCTATATCGCTGGCTTCGAGGTGCAGCGTAAGGCGGATCACTCGCCGGTTACGGTAGCCGATCACGCCGCTGAGGCGATTATTCTCGAGCGCCTGCGTAAGGCCGCTCCGGACGTGCCGATCGTGGCGGAGGAAGAGGTGGCCGCGGGACGGCTGCCCGCCATCGGTAGCCAGTTTTTCCTCGTCGATCCTCTCGACGGGACCAAGGAATTCATTCAACGGATAGGCGACTTCACGGTCAACATCGCGCTCATTCGCGATGGCGTGCCGGTGCTGGGAGTCGTCTATGCACCCGTGACCGCGGGTCTCTACATCGGCAACGTGGTGGACGGTTGGGCAAAACGCAGTCACCAACCGACCGACGCGAAAGTCGCGGCGCCGCGCGAGCCGATCCACGTTCGACCGACGCCGTCACAGGGTCTGACCGTGGTCGTTTCCAGATCCCACGCTACACCCGAAACCGAAACTTACCTGGCCCAATACTCTGTGTTCGAGCGCGTCTCGGTCGGCTCGTCGCTGAAGTTTTGTCTGGTTGCCGCCGGCTCAGCGGACCTTTACCCGCGGCTCGGGCCGACGATGGAGTGGGATACCGCGGCGGGACATGCAGTGCTGGTCGCTGCGGGGGGCAGTGTGTTGGCTCCCGGAGGCGCGCCGCTGGCGTACGGAAAGCCCGGATTGCGCAACTCGAATTTCATCGCCAGCGGTGCGTTGAATCCCGTGCCGCTGGCCGCATGAACCGAAGATGACTACCACAGTTACCCGCCCGGTCCTGTCCGCGCAATTGCAGCGACTCGAGGCCGAGTCGATCGGCATCATTCGCGAAGTCGCCGCCGAATTCCGCAATCCGGTCATGTTGTATTCGATCGGCAAGGATTCCGGCGTCATGTTGCACCTGGCAATGAAGGCGTTTTATCCGTCCAAGCCGCCGTTTCCGCTGTTGCATGTCGATACGGGTTGGAAGTTCCGCGACATGATCCGCCACCGGGACGGAATCGCCGCCCGTTACGGCGTGAAGTTGCTCGTGTATACGAACCCCGAAGGGGTCGCCCGCGGGATCAATCCCATCACCTCGGGCTCGCAGTTGCATACCCAGGTCATGAAGACCGAAGCGCTGAAGCAGGCGCTCGACAAATGGGATTTCGATGCGGCCTTCGGCGGCGCCCGGCGCGACGAGGAAAAAAGCCGTGCGAAGGAACGTGTGTTCTCGTTCCGCTCGGCAGGTCACGTGTGGGATCCCCGTAATCAACGTCCGGAGCTTTGGAATCTCTATAACACCCGCATCGCCAAGGGCGAGACCATCCGGGTGTTTCCGCTGTCCAACTGGACGGAGTTGGATATTTGGCAGTACACGCGCGCGCAGGACATTCCGGTCGTGCCATTGTATTTCTCCGCGCCGCGGCCGGTTGTGGAGCGGGATGGACTGTTGATCATGCGGGACGACGATCGCATGCCTCTGTTGCCCGGCGAGGTTGAGGAAACGCGCAACGTACGCTTCCGCTCGCTGGGGTGCTATCCGCTGTCGGCTGCCATCGAGAGTGAGGCCGAGACGCTCGATGACATCATCGCGGAGATGATGGCCTCGCGAACGTCGGAGCGTTCCGGTCGGCTCATCGATAATGACGAGTCGGCCTCCATGGAGAGAAAGAAGCGCGAGGGGTACTTCTGATGATCACCTACGCGCCCAAACATGTCACCGTAAGCTCGGGAGGGGGCTCCGATGGTCCGGCGAAAGGACTGCTCCGCTTCCTCACCTGTGGCTCGGTCGATGACGGCAAGTCGACGCTGATCGGGCGGCTCCTGTATGACACGAAGCTGATCCTCGAGGACCAACTCGCCGCTCTCGAGCGGGACAGCCGCAAACACGGCACCACGGGAGACGATATCGATTTCGCGCTGCTCGTCGACGGGCTCGAGGCCGAGCGGGAGCAGGGCATCACCATCGACGTGGCCTACCGGTTTTTCGCAACGCCGCGCCGGTCGTTCATTGTTGCCGACACCCCGGGCCACGAGCAGTACACGCGCAACATGGCGACGGGCGCCTCGAACTCCGACGCCGCCGTCATTCTGATCGACGCGCGTAAGGGCTTGTTGACCCAAACCCGCCGGCACAGCTACATCTGCTCGCTGCTGGGGATCCGGCATATCATTGTCGCTGTCAACAAGATCGACCTGGTGGACTTCTCCGGCGAGCGGTTCCACCACATCGTCGGTGATTATCTTGGCTTCGCGCAGGCGCTGGATTTTGCATCGATCACGACTATTCCGGTGTCGGCGCGCTACGGCGATAACGTTACACAACGCTCCGAGCGGATGCGCTGGTTCGACGGTCCGAGCCTTCTCGAGCATCTCGAGAGCCTTGATGTCGAGCGCGGCGTGGAGGACCAGCCCTTCCGGTTCCCGGTGCAGTGGGTAAACCGTCCGAATCTGGACTTCCGCGGCTTCTCCGGCACGGTCGCTTCCGGGAGCGTCAAGCAGGGTGATCGCATCGTCGTTGCCGCTTCCGGGAAAGAGTCCACCGTAGCGCGGATCGTGACCGCGGATGGTGATCTGCCTGAAGCCAACGCCGGTGATGCGATTACTCTGACGCTGACGGACGAAGTAGATGTCGCAAGAGGTGATGTGATCGCACGAGCGGACTCACGTCCCGAAGTCGTGGATCAATTTGCGGCGCACGTGTTGTGGATGACGGAGGATGCGATGCTTCCCGGGCGCTCGTATCTGATGCGCATCGGTACGAAGTACCTACCTGCCCGCGTCACGAGCCTCAAGCACAAGGTGGACGTCAATACGCTGGAGCACATTGCCGCGAAGACGTTGGGGTTGAATGAAATCGGCCTGTGCAATCTGGCCACTGCGGTGCCGGTGGCCTTCGATCCCTACTCGGAGAACCGTGAGACGGGCGCGTTCATTCTCATCGACCGCTTCACGAATGCGACGGCTGGCGCCGGCATGATTACCTTCGGCTTACGCCGGGCGACCAACATCCATCGCCAGAGCCTCATGGTCGACAAGACCGCGCGGATTGAATTGAACGGGCACCGGCCGGCTATTCTCTGGTTCACGGGATTGTCGGGTTCGGGCAAGAGCACCATCGCCAACGTCGTGGCGCGCGAACTGCATGCGCTGGGTGCACATACGTACATGCTCGATGGCGACAACGTGCGTCATGGATTGAACCGTGACCTCGGGTTCACGGATGCCGATCGTGTCGAGAATATCCGTCGCGTCGGCGAGGTGGCCAAACTGTTTGTCGACGCCGGAACGGTTGTGTTGTGTTCTTTCATATCGCCGTTCCGCGCGGAGCGGCAGATGGTGCGCGAGCTGGTGGGTCCGGACGAATTCGTCGAAATCTTCGTGGACACTCCGATCGAGGAGTGCATGCGTCGTGACCCGAAGGGGCTGTACGCGCGTGCCAAGGAAGGCAAGATCAAGAACTTCACCGGTATCGATTCACCCTATGAGGCGCCGGAAAATCCGGAGATCGTCGTGGGTGCCGCCGAGTGTTCTCCCGATGAGATCGCTCGCCGCATTGTTGAGAGTCTGCGGCAGCGGGGGATTATCGCGTAGCGCTGGTGGCGCGTGCGGCGACGTATTCTGCAAGCGCCAGTGATGCGGTGAGGCCGGGGGATTCGATTCCGAAGAGATTCACAACGCCCCGTACTCCGTGGGTCTCCGGACCTTCTATCCGGAAATCAGCCGGGACTTCGCTCGGGCTGGTGATTTTTGGCCGAATCCCCGCGTACGCGGGTTGCAGTGCTCCGTCCGGTAGGTCCGGCCAGTAGGCGCGGATTGCCGCATAGAAGCGTTTTGCCCGGCGTGGCTCGACCGAGTAGTCGCATTGCTCCACCCATTCCACATCGGGCCCGAACCGCGCGCGCCCCGCGAGGTCGAGAGTTAGATGCACGCCCAAGCCGCCGGGCTCGGGGATCGGATATACGAGGTGCTCGAACGGCGAGCGGCCCGCCAGGGTGAAGTAACTTCCCTTGCAGAAATAGGGTGTTGGAACGTGCTCGGGAGGAAAGCCATCTATGAGCCGGGCCACGTGCGGGGCGTAGAGACCTGCGCTGTTGATGACGGTGTTGGCCTTCAGGGCGGGTGGTTCGTCATTGATCGCAATCAGGATTCCGTCAGTGCTCAGCTGCAGATGCGTCACGCGGCTGTCGGTGACCAGCATGGCGCCACGAGTCTCGGCCTGCCCGAGGAGGCAGAGCATATAGGCGTGCGAGTCGATGATGCCGGTCGCTGGTGAATAGAGCGCTCCTTCGCAGGCGAGCTGAGGCTCGAGCGCGAGCGCACGGTCGCGGCTGAAGAACTCCAGCGCGACGCCGTTGGCCTGCGCCGCAGCTTTGATCCATTCGAGGTCCGCGAGCTGCGCTTCCGAAGTGGCGACAATGAGTTTCCCGCAGCGCCGATAGGGGACCCCGTACTGCTCGCAGAAATCGTAGAGCAGGTTGCGACCGGTGACGCACATCCGGGCCCGGAGCGAGCCGCGCGGATAGTAGATGCCCGCGTGAATCACCTCACTGTTGCGCGAGCTGATTCCAGTTCCGAAATGATCCGCCGCCTCGAGTATCAGAACCTCGCGGCCTCTCGTGGCGAGTGCGCGTGCCACGGCAAGTCCAACGACTCCCGCACCGATCACGACGACATCGATGTTGTCCATGTGGATAAAGTGTAGCGTCGCTCACGCTCTACGTGTCCAATTTATTTGCCCATCGCTCGGGCATAATCCCTGCTCGATGTACGCTGCCGCCTGCAACGTGGCAGTTCCTGCGGTGCGGTCTTCAATCGATCCAACTCTCGAAGGTGTCGGCCATGACCTCTACAGCCAATGCGAGCGCCGCCGGCCAGATCACACTGGGCGGCGATCTCAAGGTGAATCGGCTCGGTTTCGGTGCAATGCGCATCACCGGCCCGGGCATCTGGGGACCTCCGCCGGAGGTGCCGACGGCGGTGCGTGTCGTGCAACGGGCCGTGGAGCTCGGCGTCAACTTCATCGATACCGCGGATTCCTACGGACCGGAGGTCAGCGAGAACATCATCGCGCAAGCGCTGTATCCGTATCCGGCCGACCTGGTCATCGCCACCAAGGGTGGTTTGGTTCGCCCGGGACCGGATGTGTGGAATCGTAACGGGCAGCCCAAACATCTGCGTGCGGCGTGCGAGGGTAGCTTGCGCCGATTGCGCCGTGATCGTATCGACGTGTACCAGTTTCATTCGCCCGATCCGCAGGTGCCGCTGTCCGATTCCATTGGCGAGCTGCTGCGCCTGAAATCGGAGGGCAAGATTCGTCACATCGGCATTTCCAACGTGAGTCTCGATGAGCTCAAGCAGGCGGAGCGGCTCACGCCGCTGGTGTCCGTGCAGAATCGATTCAACCTCGATGATCGACGCTCGGATGGGGTCCTGGAGTATTGTGCGAAGAAGTCCATGGCCTTCATTCCCTGGGCGCCGCTCGATTCAGGGCGGCATGCGCAGGGGGCGGCATCGCGGGCGCTCGCGCGGGTTGCCGAGCGTCATAAGGTGTCGGTTGGAGCTGCTGCCATCGCGTGGTTGCTGCATCACTCCAAGGCGATGTTGCCGATTCCGGGTACGGGGTCGGTGAAACATGTCGAGGAGAATATCGCGGCGGCTGCGATTCAACTCACGGCGGAGGATTTGAAGGAGTTGCCATAGGCGGACCAGGGGCCGCCGGGGAATTACAACACCGGGAGGCGGGTGGTTGATTTTTTTGTACGCAGTACGAAGCTGGTGTTGACCGAGCGGACCGCGGCGAGCTGCAGGATCTGTGTGGACAGGAAGTGCTCGTACGCTTCCATGCTGGCGGCGACGATGCGCAGCAGGAAGTCATTGGGGCCGCTCATGGCGTGACACTCGAGCACTTCGGGTCGGTCCTCGACGAGGCGGTCGAACTGTTGCACGGTTTCGGTGTGATGGTTGTCCAGGGTCACCAGGGCGTAGGCCAGAATCGGCAAACCGATCGCAGATCCATTCAGCAGCGTGGCGTAGCCCGCGATGAAGCCTTCCTCTTCCAGCCGTCGCAGGCGCCTCCAGCAGGGCGCCGGCGAGAGCCCGACGCGTTTGGCGAGCTCCTGGTTGGAGATACGGGCATCGCCCTGCAGGGTGTCGAGAATGCGGCGATCGACGCGATCCAGCGTCTTGGACATGCCAGGGCTCCTGGTACGGCAATAATATTGCCAAGAGGACCATGAAATGGGCAACGAAAGCAAGCTCATTGCGCCGCCACGGGCATAAGCTGTGCGCAAAATCCTCTTTGGAGATGCGCCCCATGGCTGCACCCGCCACGTCGGTTTCCCGGCTCCCCACCTCTGCGCCGCGTTTGCAGCAGCAACCCGATTGGAAGCGCGTGGCCTATCTACTGCACGCCTCTCGCGCTCTCGACGATATCGAGGAGTCGAAGCTCCTGCCTGAGCGGAAGGTGCTGTACCAGTTTTCCGCTCGCGGCCATGACTTCGCGCAGATTCTTCTCGGACTCCACCTCACCGACCCCCACGACGGCGTCACCGTCTACTATCGCTCCCGTCCTATCATGCTCGCCCTCGGCGTCGCTCTCGAGGATGCGGCAGCCGGACCGCTGGCGCGCACGGGCTCTTTCAGTGGAGGAAGGGATATCGGTGTTGTATTCAACATGCCCGGCAAAGATGGCCCGACGGTGTTGCCGGCTTGCGGGGGTGTTGGAGCGCAGTACACTCCGGCCGCGGGGTGGGCCCAGGCGATCCGGTATCGCCGCGAGGAGTTACTCGACTCCACCTATTCGCGCAGCATTGCGGTCGTGCTCGGCGGCGATGCTTCGGTAGCGACCAACGGATTTTGGTCTGCTCTGACTGTCGCGACTACTTTGCAGCTGCCGATGCTGTTTTATATCGAGGATAACGGCTTCGGTATCTCGGTCTCCTCGAAGTTGCAAACACCTGGTGGCAACATCGCGGCGAATCTGCGTTCGTTCGCGGGCCTTACCATCATTGAAGGGGATGGTACCGATCCGGCTGAGGCGGCGGAGCGCACCGCGCGTGCTGTGAGTCTCGTGCGCGAGAGTCGTGCGCCGGTGCTCCTGCGATTGACTGTGCCGCGGCTCTCGGGCCACTCGGGCCAGGATACGCAGGCTTACAAATCGCCGGAGGTGGTGGCTCTCGAGCGGGCTCGCGATCCTCTCGGAAAGTTGCATGGATACCTGGTGCCGAGCGCTATGTCGGAGTCCGATTGGAGCCAGGTTGCGGTTCGGGCTCGCGGCGACGTTGAGGCTGCGATTGCCGGGGCGCTCGCACGACCGTTGCCGGATCCGCAGCAGGTTACGCGTTATGTGTTTTCTGAAGTTCGCGCCGATGGGACGCCCGACGTGCAGGAACAGGGCGGACTTGCGCCTGACGGGTTTGTTTTCCCTCGGGCGAGTGATGTGCCTCATCCCGAGGGGACTCGGATCAACATGATGACGGCGATTCGGCGCACTCTGGATGTCGAGTTGGCGTCGAACT
>JAQGOE010000076.1 GCA_028293725.1 Gammaproteobacteria bacterium
TGCCGCAAGACCCGCCCGCGGGCGGCTAACCCCGTGTCTCGACCTCATGGACGAACTCGAGCACCCGGGAGTTGAATTGCTCCGGCTCCTCCAGGTTCATGACATGCCCGGCATCCGCAAACCGCGCTACTTGGCCATGGGGCAGCGCGGCGGCAATCTCGGCGGCAATCTCCCGATAGCCGTCCACGTCCAAATCGCCTGAAATCACCAGGGCCGGCACCGGCAGCGCCGCCAAGCCTGCCCGCACATCGGGGCCCGTTTGCTGGAGATCGGCGTTTTGCCAATGCCAACCACTGTAGCCTTGCACCATCTCCGCCACTGCAACACGCGCTCGCGGATACCGGCGCGTCGAGGCAAAGATCGGATGCTCCAGCCAGAACTTCTTGCCAGCATCCACGCCATACGACGCTGCGTGAGCCGCCACCGCCTCCGGAGGGCGCTGCACGGCCCAGTGATGCCCCGGTAGTCCCGATGACGCCAACACCAGCCCACCGACCTCCTGTGGATGCTGAATGGCATATGCCATTGCGATATTCGCTCCCAGGGACAACCCGACCAGCACCGGTCGCTCGATGTTGAGCGAGTGGAGCAACATCCTCAGGTCATCGGTATGGCGATAGCCGCTATCGGGGCTCGTTGACGAGCCGAAGCCACGCAGGTCGTAACGCACGACGCGATGTTGCTTCGAGAGAGGCCCCATCTGTGGATCCCACAGCCGCTGGTCGAAACTGAAGCCATGCAGCAGGACCAGAGGCGACCCCTCACCCGCCGCAGTCCAGCGCAACCTACCGCCCCCGACGTCCACCCACCCTTCCTGGCTCATCACAATGTCGCAGCCCGGAACTGCGGCCGGATGTGCCGCTCGGCAAAGCGCCACCGGCTGCCATCGAACGCGTAGACATCCTCGAAGTCGGCCACTATAGCTGGGACGGTGGATTGGATCGGCGGCAACCCCGGCGCGGAAAAGGTCATGCAGACACTCAAGCCCCGCGCGAACGCGGGCCCCGTGAAATCGATCCGCAGACCGCTCGTCATATGTCGCGAAGTCCGCGGCCCCTCCCGCGTCCGTCCGACGTAGAACTCGCGAATCTGCTCTATCCCGCGTAGCACACGCGCGCCATGCGTGTACAAAGCCTCAGGCGTGAACAAAGCCACGAAGCCCTCCGCACTCCCGCGATCCAGCTCATGACAGAAATCGTCGTTCAGCTGAGCGATCATGTGCCGATCGTCAGCGCGTGCGGACGGCTCACTCATGATTCCCCCTTCGAGTCTTCGAAGACGACAACGCCACAACCCGTGATCTGCGGAAACGTGTAGTAATCGTAAACTCGCCGCACCTGCTGCGGCAAAGCCGCGCGCATCGCGTACCACATGGTGAGCTCCACGGCATCGGTGCCCCCAGCACGAATGAGCTCCGACTGCGGAATCTCCACGAGCCCGTCGAGATCGGTGCCGAGCCGCTGCAGAAACCAACGATCCATTTCCTCGTTGGCCATTCCGAAGCGTGTCCCGGAGATCTGGTGTGACATGCCGCCGGTGGCTATCACCACCACCCGCCCCTCCCCATACGCGTGCACCGCCTCACGGATCGCCACGCCGAGTTTGCGCAAGCGCTCGGGCAGAGGCATGGGGAAACGCAACATGTTCACGGCGATGGGAAATACAGGCACCGCCCACGGCAAATCGGCGATGTAGGGAACCCAGGAATAGATCCCGTGGTCGAGGCTCATCTCCTGGCATACAGTGAGATCGAATTCCCGCGCCACCAACTCCGTACACATGTGCCAGCCGAACTGCGGATCGCCCCGTAAATCCGGCAACGCCCGCGGGCCCCAGCCTTCATCGGCCTGTGGAAATACCGGGGCGACACCCGCCGCGAAGGTCGGATAAGCGTCGAAGGTAAAGTGATTCAAATGATCGTTGTAGACGATCACGATGTGATCGGGCCGCATCTCCTCGAGCCAGGACTTCACCGGCTGCAGCCCGTCGAACCAGAGTTTCCAACGGGGGTCCCAGCCCTGGGTCATGCCCCGGTCGAACTCAACACCCATGGAGGGAGAATGAGAGATCCCGATGCCTCCCACGATGCGCGCCATCATGCCTCCCGCACGATACGCGCCATCACCCGCCTCTGGACGGTAGACCGTCAACACGACGCGGACAGGCGGACTTCATGCCCTCCACGCTCATTTGCGCGCAATGGGCACCGATGTGCCAGAGACTCTCACCGAGCGTCGCGGCGATCTTCAGAATCGCCTGCAGGTGCCCGCCCGCTTCCAACAGCCCTTTCCAGTCACGCCGCTGCACCAGATCGCTTTCCTTCTCCGTGAGTCCATGGCGGGCCTGGTAAGCGGCGCTGTCGGCTAAAAAGCTCGTCCGGTTGGCCGGGCTCTTCAGACTCAGGGCGAAGCGGTTGATCCGCTCGCCTGCAGTCGACATGGGACCTGTGTAGACGTAGGTGTGAGGCGGCTCCAGAGAACGCCAATCCACCCGAGGGTCGCGCGCCGTCTCCGTAGCACTCACCTTATGCATCGCCGGCCCCCTCGCGATCCGCGCACGCGAGCCTGGCATCGCGGCACCTGATCGGGTAATTCAGCATTGTTGCACTATATATATTATAGTTGCATCAAAAAGACCGGTCAATCGCGGCAGCCGCCCCCGATGAGTTACGATGCCCACGAGCGGTGCAGCTTGAGGGGCGGCATGAATATGATTCTCAACGTCAGCGCGTTTCTGCGAGTGGCGCGGCTGGGCAGTTTCTCGGGCGCGGCGCGCGAGATGAAAGCGGTCACCTCGGTGGTGATCAAGCGCATCTCCCAGTTGGAGAACGAGGTCGGCACGAAGTTGCTGATTCGCTCGACGCGCGGACTGGCGCTCACCGCCGCGGGCGAGCGCTACATTCCACAGTTCGTGCGGCTCGTGGCCGCCTACGACGAGGTATTCAAGGGCGAGGGCACTCCCAGCCACCGGGTCGAGGGCTTCGTCCGGATCATCACGCCACCCACCATCACGTCCATGTTTCTGGGCACCATGTTTACCAACTTCCAACTGCGAAATCCGCGCGTGGACATGGAAGTCATCATGATGGAGAGGTCGATCAACCCGCTCGAGGAGGGCTTCGATCTCGCCCTGGGGGCGTGGCCGATTTCCTACCCGAACGTCATCGACGTACCGCTGTGCCGTTACGAGCTAGCTACTGTCTGCGCGCCGTCGTACCTGAAGGGGAAGGAGAAGCCAACGCACCCGACCGAGCTCGTCGACCATCAGTGCCTGACGACGTCCCTGTTCCGCACTACCTGGGCTTTCACACACGCACGCGGCTCGATGACGGTGGAAGTCCATTCCCGCATGCAGTCGAGCGACAGCCGGATGGTCCGCGACGCCGCCCGCATGGGCATGGGCATCACAATCCTGCCCCGTATGCTCGTCGACGAGGACCTGCGCGCCGGCACCCTCGTCACCCTCCTCGAGGATTTTCCGGTGGCGGCCTATTGGGTCAAGATGCTCGTGCCGCGGATGAAAATAAACCGCCCCGTCGTCCATGCCCTGGTGGCCTTTCTGAAAGAGAACATGCAGGCAATTCAGCCGGTGCAGACCTGACACGCATCAATCAACCACGATCACATCCATCGGAACGTCATGCGGTTGGGGAAAGATGCTGGGCAAGCGCGCCTCGGCAAACCCAAAGCCAACACAAAAGGGGCGACGCGTGGCCGCCGCGAGGGTTCGATCGTAATAACCGCCTCCATACCCGAGACGATAGAGACCTCCATCGAAGCCCACCAGCGGCACAATCAGCGCCTCCGGAGTCAGCACTTCCCGCTCCATGGGTATCGGAATGTTCCATATCCCCCGGCGCATGCGCATTCCCGGCTTCCAGTTCCAAAATTCAACGGGCGCGCCTTTTTCGACGACTACCGGAAGAGCCACCGCGCCGCCCGCCTCGACATGTTTACGAGCGATGTCCCGGACGTCGATCTCCCCTCGCATCGGCCAGTAAATCCCGAGCGTGGTGTACTTCTTCAGATCGACCACCTCCAGCAGGCGTTGCTTGGCTTTGTCTCCTTTTTTCTGTCGCACACCAACACCCAACGCCATGCGGCTCGCGATGAGAGCCTCGCGGGTTTGCTTGCGCCAGGCGCGAATATCGTCCCAGCTCTTCATGGGCGCACCAACGCCAGAGGCTTCGAACTCGTGCAGGTAGCAGGCGGGTGAACTAAAGCACCCCGGCGCCCCGGTACCTCCATCCGAGGTATCTGAATCCGATCTACCTGGGCCCGAGGCACCCGCGTCCGAGTTATTGGCATCCGCGTTAGTCCTCTTCGTCCTCACGGCTCACCTCTCCGATGAACTACGCGAAAACCCAAAGACCCGCTCGCGGCGGACATCTTCGTCGTGCAGCACATGCGAGGGCTTCAGCAAATCGCTGCGGCTGACGAGACCCACCAATCGCCGTGACACGGAATCATCCACCACCGGCAAGCGCTCCAGGCCCAGGGCGGCAAGGCGCAAAGCCACTGCGCGGCAGGTATCGCTCGGCAAGGCAAAAAAGGGATCGACGGACCGTCCCGCAAGAGACTCGGCTAGCGGCTGTTCGAGCGCCTCGGGCGATAGGGCATTGAGGATGGACCGATCGACCATAGCGAACAAGCGGTGGTCCTGCATCACCGGATAGGCACGGTGCGGCTGGCCAGGGCCGAAGTGACTGCCTAACACGTCGCTCGCGCGTTGCGACCCGCATATCGTTACAACCGCCCGCGTCATGACCTCGTCGACGAAATGGCGTTCGAGCGGATCGACACCATACTCACGAAACACATGACGGCCTCGACGTGCAATCTTTTCCGTCAATATAGAGCGCGGCATCACAATGACGGTAAAGCCGTACGCGATTGCGCAGCTGAGAATCGTAGGTAGAAACGCGTTGACGTCGTGTGTGAGGCCGAAGGCAAACACGACTGCAGTCAGAGGCGCGCGCATCGTCCCACCCAGAATTGCAGCCATGCACACCAGCGCCCAGAGTTGGGGGCTACCGCCGGGCAGCCATGTGCCCAGCACAGAGCCTAGTCCCGCCCCAATCATCAGCAGGGGAGCGAGCACGCCGCCAGAAGTTCCCGAGCCCAACGCAACTGCCCAGATGACCGCTTTGACGACCAACAGACTCAATGCCGCGGAGAGCAGCAGATGGTGTTGCAACAAGTCGCCAATCACATCATAACCAACCCCCAGCGCCCGTGGTTGGATAAATCCCCCGATTCCGACGACCAACCCGCTCAGCGCTGGCCACCACATCCAATGCAGACGCAGATGTCCGAAGAAATCTTCGACGTGATAGAGAAAGCGTGTCATTAAGGCCGAAAGCGCCCCGCTGGCAAGGCCCGCCACGCAGCATGACAGCAACGCGATCGTCGTCACCTCGGGAGTCTGGAGCGGAAACAGCGGTCCCGCTCCTGCCCACAGGGGACGCAAAAAGCCCGCCACCGCACAGCTCAACGCGACCGGCAACAAACTGCGAGGTCGCAGCTCGAAAAGTAGCAATTCGACCGCGAGCAATATGGCCGCCAGCGGGGTGCCAAACACCGCCGTCATGCCAGCGCAGGCTCCCGCGACCAGCAGCGCCTTGCGCTCCGAGGCCGTCAGATGGAAAGCCTGTGCCAGCAGTGACGCCACCGCACCGCCCGTCATAATGACCGGGCCTTCAGCGCCAAATGGCCCGCCACTGCCGATGGCGATGCCGGACGAGAGCGGCTTGAGGATCGCGATTTTCGGTGACATGCGGCTCTTGCCGAACAGAATGGCTTCGATCGCCTCGGGGATGCCATGACCGCGGATTTTCTCGCTGCCATAGCGCGCCATGAGACCGACAATCAGTCCCCCGAGCGCTGGAATGGCCACGACGACCAGGCCTAAGCGATTGTCCGCTGGAGAGGTCGTCGCCAGCGAAAACTTCCCAAAGAAAAACAGGTTCGTGAAAAAGCGAATGGCCGCTAACAACGCCGCGGCGCCCAAAGTGCTCATGACACCGATGAGCAATCCGAATGCGGACAGCATGAGCAGCCGGCTGTTGGTCGCGAAATCGCTGCCGTGGGAGACGGTGGCGGACGAACTACCCTTAGCTGACATGAGTCACCCGAAATACGTCGCGGAGCGACTTCAGCTCGTCACGATGGCGTGCCGCAATCCGCTCGACGAGCGTCCGGCCTCGGGAGGTCAGATGAACCTCAACTCGTCGAGCGTCCTCGCCGCTGCGGCGTTTGGTGACCAGCTGCAATGCCGCACAACGGCCGATCAGTGCGGCCGTTCCATGCGGACTCGACTGAAGCCGCTCGGCCAACTCTCCCACGCTCGCCCAGTCTCGGTGAGGAAAGCCGCGGATATGCAGTAACAAAAGATACTGGGTAGGCATTACGCCGGCGGCGCGCGAGGCGCGCTCACTGAAGCGCTGAAAGCCTGCCAGCCGGGTGCGGAAGTTTGACAATGCCACGTATTGCTTTTTGGAGATCATGACGGAGATAAAGGATTGCGACGGCCGCAATTATATCACGGCATGCTATATTCTCCTGCTCCGACGCAGGTCGACGCAGGTCGACGCAGGCCGACGCGTAAAGCGTGAGCGAATACCCCTTTTGACTTCCGTCCTCGAGCAACGGCGTAGCGTCCACGTCTTCTGGTTCGGGTCACGGCGGCTGCGGCCGCCCTGCATCGTCAGCGTTTGGATTTTTTGACGCGCTGCCGGTATACGGCGAGAAACCCTCCGGCCATGAAAGAGCTCATGCGCTGCTTCACGGCGGCGAAATCCTCAGACTTGCAAGCCCCGCCGGAAAGCTTGTCAATGCGCCCGGTGCGCGCGAGCGTGAGCATGAGTGCGCCAGACACGAAATGATAACTCCAGAAGATGTCCTCCTTGCTGGAGCCGGGAAGTGCCTTCTTGAGCAGATTGATCAACTGCAGCACCACCGGGTCGAAATGTTTGTCCATCAGCTCGGCGCCCCACTCAGGTGTGTTGGCCACCTGCGCGCCGAGCGCAGCATAGTTCCGCCAACCTGCGTCACCCTCGATATACAGATCGAGGTCGCAATCCAGGAAAGCCCGCAGGGCTCCTTCGACGGTCGGCTTTCCGCCGGTCGAGGCCGCATACTCGTCGAGCGCCTTCATCCTTCGTTCGCTGCTGATCACTGCCCTGCGGGCGAAGACGGCATCGAAAAGCTTTTTCTTGTCTTTGAAATAATAGTTGAGCAGCGTGTGATGGACGCCGACGCGCTTGGCAACGTCCTTCAGCGTCACGCCATAGAGGCCGTGTTTCGAAAACAAAGTTTCGGCCGCGTCGAGAATCTGCTCGATCGTCTCGGCGCGCTGCTCGGCCTTGGTGGGTCGCCGGAGGGACTTCAGGTCTTTGGGCACTAAGCAGCTTCTCCCTCTCAACGTGGATAGCGTCGAGCAAACGAGCGGGACGGATTGCCGCTCAGCCGCCGCCGTATTGAGATCGAAGCGACATTTTATCGATCTTGCCCGTGGACGCCAGAGGCATGCGCGGAAGACGATATACTGCGTCGGGGATCCACCAGGGTGCGACTCGCCCCTGTAACGGCGCCAGCAACGCCTCGTCGCTGATCGGTTGATTCCCACGCATTTCAACCAGCAGAATCGGGCGCTCGCCCCATTTGGGGTCCGATCGCCCGATAACAGCGGCGAGCGAGACCTCCGGGTGCGCACCAACCAACGCCTCGATCTCGGCGGGATTGATCCATTCGCCGCCGGACTTGATCAAGTCCTTGGCACGCCCGACGATCATCAAATTTCCATTCGTATCGATCCGCGCGAGGTCGCCGGTCGGAAACCAGCCATCGGCGTCCGTCGCGTCGACCTCGTCACCGAAATATCGCTCGATCACGGCCGCACCGCGCACACGCAAGTGGCCCTCGACGTTGCGCTGCGTGGGTAGCGCCCGTCCGTCGGCATCCGTAATGAGTAGATCGACCCCCACAGCTGGACGACCCGACACGGCCGCCGAGCGCAATGGATCGTAGCGCGGAGAAACCGTACCCGACGGCGAAAGCTCGGTCATGCCCCAGCTTGTCTGCACCGTCACGCCCAACCGGCGTTCCAGACGTTCCATGAGGGCGGGCGCCAGGGGCGCACCACCCATGATGATGCGCGTGAGTGTCGGAACTTCGCCACCGCTGGCTTCGAGGTGCTCGAGAAGCCCGAGCCATACGGTCGGGACACCAACCGCGATCGTTACCGCTTCCGAGGCGATCAGGCGTGCGAGGTCGGCACCGTTGGTATGACGACCAGGCAAGACAAGCTTCGCCCCTACCGCAGGCACCGCGAAGGGAAGGCCCCAGGCGTTGGCATGGAACATAGGCACCGCCGCAAGCACACTATCCGCGCCGGAAATCGCCATCACGTCCGCCTGCAGTAAACGCAACGTGTGCAGGAAGGTCGACCGGTGTGTGTATGTCACTCCCTTGGGCGCACCAGTGGTGCCCGAGGTGAAACAAAGCCCCGAGGGTGCCGTCTCCGCAAAGTCCCCCCAAGTCACTTCGCTCCGGGCCCCCGCGATCAGCGGTTCGAGCGCGTTGACGACCACTCTGCCAACGGGGGCCGGATTAACACCTTCCGGCGCGTCGATGACCAGCAAGAGTTCGATGGTCGAGACACGCTCGGCGATCTCCCGAGCCAGTGGCTCGAGGTCGGCAGCAATAATGAGAATGCGCGCTTCCGATTGCACCACCATCGCGGCGAGCTGTGTGCCAATGAGGCGCGGGTTGAGGGTGTGACAGACCGCTCCCATGCTCATGATCGCGTACCAGGCCTCGACATGCGCCTGTGTATTCCACGCCAGCGTGGCGACGCGATCCCCGACCCGAATGCCGAATCCTGCGAGCGCCGCGGAGATCCTCAGGCTCCGCTCCTTGAGATCGGCGTAGCCTATCCGGTCAACCCTGCTGTCCTCTCGCCCCGTCACGACCTGGGCCTTCGGGTGCCATTTGGCGGCGTGCTCCAGAAACTTGTCGAGCGTCAGCGCATACGGCTGCATTCCCCCGTCGATCATCGGCATCCCAGCACCCGGCACCTCTAGAACGTTACCAGGAGCCGCACGCCATATTGGCGGGGGTCACCCGCGAAACGCAGCCCCGAGTTCAGCGCCCCCACGTAGTGTTGGTTCGTCAAGTTGGTACCATACAAGGTGGTGAGGAAACGCCCGTGCATCCATGCCAGCTGACCTCCCAGGATATCCCTTCCGGCGAGATGATCTCCGCCCGCAGGGTTGTCAAACAGCGTGGCCCACTGCGGCGCTACGTAGCCGAAGTTCACGCGCGGCGTCAGCTTATCTTGACCGGTCAGGGCGAATTTGTATTGGGCCCCCACGTTGATCGTGAAGTTGGGTGCATAGGTTTGCGGATGACCGGTGAGGTCGATGCAGGAAGCGCTGGCGGGTCCCCCTTGCGGATCGCAGGGGCTGAAACTGGCGACGCGCGGATCGGTGGCGAAGAAGCGGCCCAGGGAACTGTGCATGATGGTGGTGCCACCATCGAAGGCGAAGCCCCCAAACACCGCCTGCGCCTGCGCCTCGAAGCCGTACAGATGGGTCGGGTTCGGGTTGTTCAGCTCGAAGCCGAAGATGGGCAGAGTGGGATAGCCGACCGTGACCTGGAAATCCTTATAGACGTCATAGAAACCGTCGACCTGGGTGCGCAGATGTCCATCGAGGCTCGTCGCTTTCCAGCCGATCTCGTAATCGGTCAATTTCTCCGCGCCGAATGCCGCGGGCGTACCGAAGCCGACCGGCACATTGAGACCACCGGGTCGGAAGCCCGTCGAGACGAAAGCGTAGAGAAAATTGTCCGCGTTGATGTTCCAGTTGAGGGCCGCCTTGCCCGAGGTATTGTTGTACTTCGCAGTTTGGTCATCGGCGATCGGCGTGCCGTACTGAAGTACCTGCACATGGTTGGTCGTCTTGGCGCTGGTGTAACGGCCCCCGATCTGCAGCTGCCAGCCCGCCGGCAGTTGGAAACTCAGCTGCCCGAAACCGGCCACGGCCGACTCCGGATTCGTCCCCTGCAGCAAGTACTCCGTCGCGAGACTCCCGGGGGGTGTATCGATCGCAAATTTGTAAGGTGGCGGAAAACTATACTTGTCGCCGTCCGCATAGACGCCCGCGATCCAGGTCAGGAAACCCTTATCGGGTGAGATGATATTGAACTCCTCGGACCAGAGGGTTTCGTCGACCGAGTCCGCGAAGAAGCTGTTGCCGATGTTGGTGCCATCCAGATCCGCCTGGTAGGCAGTATTGCCCTTCTGGTAGCCCGATACCGAGCGCAACGTGATGCCATCGGGCAGCACATAATCGACCTTCAACATGGTGCGGCCAAAGCGGTCCAGCGCTTGCTGCGGAGAGTTGACCCCGATGTCGAACAGGTCTTTGGTGGAGTTGTAGGGGTCGGCCGGATAGCCGCCGAAATCCAGATAGTTGAAGTCGGTCTTCCACAGCACCGTCGTGGCGTCGTCGGGCTTCCAGAGAAGTCCGAACCTGCCGCTGTAGGTGCGCACGTTGCCCGGATTACCCGTGTAGGGGCCGCCGTTGGGACCGGTGACGTTGTAGAAGCTGTCACGGCGCTCCGTGTTGAACGCGAATCGCGCGGCGAGCGTGTCGCTGATGGGCAGATTGATCGCACCTTGTAGCGCAAAGTCGCTGTAGTTACCGCCCTGGGCCTGCACATAGCCGTCGTAGCCCCCCTTGATGACGGGGTCGATCGTCGTGACGAATACGGCGCCGCCGGTCGCATTCTGGCCGCCGAACGTGCCCTGCGGGCCGCGCAGAATTTCGAGGTTCGCCACGTCGTAGTAAGGCTCCTCCTGGAAATACCCCGGAAAAGTTGCAATTCCGTCCCGATAGGTCACCACGCCCACCGTGGTCTGCGAATTATGCTCGGCTTTGCCAATGCCGCGGATGTTGAAATCGATGCCCTGCCCGAAATTGTCGATCGTGGCACCGGGTGTTGCGAACTGCAGCGAGTCGACGTTGACGACGCCCATGTCGGCGAGGTCGCCGCCGGTCAAGACCGTGGCCGAAACCGGGCTATGTTGCGCGTCCGTGCGACGCCGCTCCGCCGTAACGACGACTTCCTGCAGGTTCACCACCCCCGCTGAGGTGCCGGTGGAACCCCCGTCCGGCGTCATTGAGCTGACCGACTGCGCAGCGGCTGTACCGCACCAACCCAGTGTCAAGAATCCCGCACCCAACCAATATTTACGGATTCGCATACCACCCCCTCGTGACGCGACTGCGCTCTGTTAGGCGCTTCGGTGGGATTCTTGCCTCATCCGCTGCGCGAAGTCAATATTCACTCTCACACTAGTGAACATCCTAAGCGAGAGTGCGCGCAATACCTACCGCGCGGGCGGGCATCATCAGATCTGGTGTTCTCCGGGCAGAATCATGAGCCTGGGTATCCGCACATGTGGGGGTTGCGCCAGTACAAAACTAACGCACCTGGCAACGTCCTCCGGCAGCGCTGAAATCGCTCGAGTGCCATGCGTAACAGCAAGTCGGGCACGGCCGAGTCGGCGATGTCAGCGACCAACATCTCGGCACCGAGCTCGGTGCAATCGGACTCAACCGCTCCGCGGATCGCCCCGTCAGAACCAACCGCATGCCCAGCTGCCGCACCTCCCTTGCAACAGCCAACCCGATGCCGCTGGTGGCTCCGGTTACAACCGCCACCCGGTTGCCGCTATCCGTGGGTTTCATCACCTGCCTCCGAAAGGATTCCCCATGATATTCACTCACGAGTGAATGACTATTGACAATTACAATGATAGCGCACAACCTCGTGTCAGCGACGTCGGCACCCGCTATCTATCGCAGTTGGATCGCTACGACGTCATTGGGGGGGAGTAGTGAAGGTCTCTGACGATGCGGCGGAGAGTATTCGCTGTGGGCGTCTGTCGCGCCGGAGTTGCGTGGCAATGGCCATTTCGGCCGGGCTTGTGGGCGGCCGGACTGCTCGTGCCTTTGCTGACTCCGGGTCGGCTGCCCCTACGGCTGCCGCCGGCAATGCGCTTCGCTATACCCGTGCATTGCGAGAGCCCTGCCCCATCCCGCCCAATGAGCTGAGCCTGCAGACAGTCGTAGCGGCGCCCTTCCTCCAGGTTTCGACGCAGGGACTCGGACTCGAGGCCGCCTCATTCGATCGTGAGGGAAATCTGCTGTTCGTCGATGTCATCAGCGGCGCGATCTTCAAAATGACACCTGACAAAAAGGTCAGCACCTTGTTCCCCAGGAACTCATTCGCTTCGGCCGGCATCGGTGTGCACCGTGACGGCCGGATATTTGTCGCGGGTCTCGGCAATTTCAAAGATACGGGCAGCATCTACTGGATTCATCCGGATGGCACCGGCTATACGACGGTCATCCCGCCGAGCGCCGGCTATCTCCCGGACGACCTGGTGTTTGACGGTCACGGCGGTTTTTACTTCACCGACTTCAGAGGTAGCACCAACGACCCGAAGGGCGGGGTGTACTACGTCGCTCCGGACCTGCGAACGGTTACCCCCATGCTCACGAACATGGCGATAGCCAATGGTGTTTGTCTGAGCCCTGACGGCAAAGTGCTCTGGGCGACGGAACTCGGTGCCGGCCGCTTGCACCGGGTACGGATGACCGGTCCGACGACAATAGCCCTGTGGGGTACCGAAACTCCCTACACGTTCACCGGCTTCGGCCCCGACTCGATGCGCTCCGACAGCGACGGAAATGTCTACGTGGCGATGGCAACCCAGGGCCGCATACTGGTATTCAATCCCGTGGGAATTCCCATCGGCCAGATTCTGATTCCCAAGCGCGACACCGGCCACAACCTGGGAACCACCAGCTTGGGCTTCTTCCCGGGGAGCGACCGACTGTTGATAGTGACCAGTGACGGGGATGGTGGGGAAGGCGCCTGGATCTTCGAAGCTCACGGCTTCGCCCCCGGACTCAAACTGTATTCCCACGCATAGGGAGATTGCCCGGTGAATCCCGCAAATGTCGGCGGACGACGCAGTCCGGCGAGAATTGCGCTGGTCGCAATGGCCGGCGCAAGCATCGAATACTATGACTTCTTCATCTACGCGACAGCGGCGACACTAGTATTCCCCACGCATTTCTTTTCCCGGGACCTGCCCCCGGTCGTCGCGCAGCTCGCGGCTTTCAGTACCTTTACAGTGGGCTTCATCGCTCGTCCGCTCGGTGGGATTCTGTTCGGACACATCGGCGACCTCTTCGGGCGCAGACGCGCGCTCTCACTCGCTCTGATCACGATGGGTGTTGCGACCACGATGGTCGGCTTCTTGCCCACGTACGATGTCGCCGGCTCACTCGGGGCAGCCCTGCTGATCGCGCTGAGATTCATTCAGGGCCTGGCTGTTGGGGGACAGTGGGGTGGCGCCGCGCTACTGGCCATCGAGAATGCGCCCTCTTCCCAACGAGGCCTATACGGCAGCTTTGTCCAGATGGGGGTGCCTATCGGAGTCTTGCTCGCGAACGGCGTCTTCTACGTGTTGGGTGAAAAGGTGTCACCCACTGCCTTTGCGGAATGGGGATGGAGACTCCCTTTCCTGTTTAGCGTTGTCCTGGTCATTCTGGGGTTCTACGTCAAGACCCAACTCGAGGACTCGCCGGGTTATCCTGAAATACCCGACAGCCCGGTGTCACTGCGGGAATCGGCGCGGCAGTCGCCCATTCTCACCGCTCTGCGCGATCAGGGCATGACGATTGCCTTGGCTGGCGGAGCCTTCATCGCCAGCAGCGGCTGCTTCTATATGATCCTCACCTATGCTGTGAGCTACGGAATCAATCACGCGCACGTCTCGAGCGGTACCATGCTGCTTGGAGTCATGTCAGGTAACCTGTTCATGATGCCTGCGCTCGCGTGGTTTGCGGTGCTATCGGACCGATATGGTCGTATCGGTATCTATATGCTCGGGGCTGCGGCGACCGGCCTGGTCTCCTTCGCGCTGTTTCCCGTTATTGAGACACAGTCCGCGGTCGCAATCGCTGCCGTAATGATCGCGGCCATGGTCAGTGCCGCCATGATGTATGGCCCGCAGGCAGCCCTGTTTGCGGAACTGTTCGATCAGCGAATCCGCTACTCGGGTGCGTCTCTTGGATATCAGATTGGCTCGATTCTCGGTGGCGGATTAGCCCCACTCGTTGCCACGGCACTCTACTCGCAATTTGCCTCGGCGACGGTCATTGCCGCCTATATGGCTGTTATGTGCGCGGTCTCTCTCGCTAGTATTGCCGCGCTGGGACGCCGGCGACGCGCCTCCATCCAGTCGACGCTTGCGTCAATCAACGAGGATACAGCGGCCTGACTTGGCCACTCCACTGCCGCCCCAAGGCAAAACGGTTGCCTTTGACACCCCCAAATGTTACAACTCGTCACATGTTACTGCGAGTCACAGAATGAGCCAGCCGAGCCCCGCCACCCGCGCAGCGCCAATGCTCGAGCGGCGCCCCGTCGCCTCCACCCAGGTCTAACGTGCTGCGAAACTACCTGGCCGCCGCACTTCGGAACCTCTTCCGAAATCGCGCCTATGCGGCCATCAACATCTGCGGCCTCGCCCTGGGGTTCGCGGCAGTCATCCTGATCGCGCTGTTCGTGCGCGACGAATACAGTTTCGACCGCTTCTTCCCCGCAAGCGACCGTGTGTACCTGGTGACGGAAACCATCAGGCTTCCCGGCGAGGCCCCGCTACACCTGGCGGTCACCGCCTCTAACATTGCACCGGCGATGAAGCTTGATTTTTCCGAGGTCGAGATCGCAACGCGACTCTCACCGTCTACGGCGATACTTCGCCAGGCCGATATTCAGGCCTCGACCCCGGTTTATTGGGCCGATCCGAATTTCTTCCGCGTCTTCCCGATGAAGATCCTCTCGGGGGATCCTGAAGCGGCGCTGCGAGACCCGACTGGAATCGTGCTCACACGCGCAGTGGCGCGCCGCTTCTTCGGGCGCGATGACGTGTTGGGAAAATCGATACAAGTCGACCGACAGCATGTGATGCAGGTGGCCGCTGTCATCGAGGATCTGCCGGCCAACACGCATTTGGACGCCGCGGTGTTCGTGCCTGCCATTGCCAGTTTCTCGAGAGTGACCCTCGACGAGATGGGCGCG
>JAQGOE010000084.1 GCA_028293725.1 Gammaproteobacteria bacterium
AGGGTATCGCTGCCGCTTGACGGCGCACGCGAGCCAAACAAGGGCAACCCGAGGTAAACCTTCACTGCCGCGACATCGTCGAGCGGCAGGGCTTTCATCAGCTCGGATTCGCTCGCCGGCGCGCCAAAACCATGCCAGAGAACGATCGGCGCCTTGGTGATCATGTTCGGAACACGCAAGATTGCCGGGACTCCGGCGAGCGTCGTCTGCACAGTCACGACATCGCCAACTTCCTCGCCACCCGCCGCACAGGCGGCCCGCGGAGACTGGATGTGAGGTCGTGCGACTCGCAGTGACTCGCCCAGGTTTGTGTACGAACGGCTGTACGCCTGCTCAGCCCAGAACGCGAGACTACACAACATCAGAATTACGAGGGTCTGCATTCGCATGGGGATCATTCGACTCTGGAGCTGCACTTGATTGCGAGGGCCCCCAGCAAGTGGCGCCCGGGAGCCGTAGCGGACCGATAGTGTGAGCCACGTCTGATTCCCGTCAAATAGTGCAGTGCTCGACTGCGGACTGGATTCGCGTTGGCGGTGCGGTAACTGCGTATTGGTGACGCATTCCACGACCTTCGTCGGGGTGTTCGGGTACCTTCCGACTTAACTATGTTGCGCCGATTGGGCTATAAACTGCTTCTGGGCCTGGCACTGCCGAGTGTCTCGTTCGCGCTTGGGCTGGGCGATATCCACGTCGAATCGTCGCTCCACCAGCCGCTCGCCGCACAGATCGAGATCGTCGGCGTGACCGCCGAGAATTCCGCCGGTCTGAGCGCTGAGATCGCCGACGAAGAGATGTTCCGGCGACACGGATTGGAACGCCCGATGGCCCTTTCCTCCACCGCGCTGACGGTGCGCCAGGACAAACAGGGGCATACCGTTCTCGTCCTGCGCTCGACCGATGCGTTCACCGAGCCGATGGTTACTTTTTTGGTTGACCTGCATTCGCCGAGCGGCGGCGAGGTGGTTCGCGAATATACCGTTTTACTGGATCCCGCGGGATTTACCCCGGAGCGCGGCGCAGTCGAGTCCGCGACCGCGCAGCCGTTGCCGGAAGCGGCAGCTCAAACACCGACACCCATCGTCGCCACCGCGCCCGAACACCACGCGACGAGTGAGGACGTCAAGCCGGCGATCGACACCTACACCGTTGCACCTCGCGATACGCTCAACCGGATTGCAACTATCGCGGGCGCTCAGTCACGGTCCGATCGCCACAAGATGATGATCGCGATCTTCCGGGCCAACCCGGGCGCTTTCCAGACCAACCTCAACATTCTGCGCAGTGGCGCCAAACTCCATCTTCCCACCGTGGCGGAGTTGTCGAAGATTCCCGCGGATGAAGCGAATCACGAGTTCGCCGCGCAGATGGCGGCCTGGCGTGCGTCGGATCACCGTATCGCGCCCGCTGTTGCCACTGCGCCTGCTGCAACCACTGCGGTTACCGTTGCCGCTGCGACCACTGGCCCGGCACCAGTCGCGGCTTCCGCGACTGCCGCGAATTCGTCACCTCCAGTTGCTGACTCCAAAGCAGACGCCGATTCTCGTGAGGCAGAGACCACGGCTCTCACTCAACGAGTGGCGTCACTGGAGAAGGCACTGGATGGGCTACAACAGGAGTTGCAGCGGGACTTGAAGCAACCGTCAGTAGCGCAGATCGCTGCCCCGATTGCGGCCGCCGTTGCTCATCCCGTGCCTGCCGAGGCCACGGCGCAATTGCAATCCGATGAAGACGAGCCCGCGCCGGTCCGACGTCGCAGCATACGGGTCGCTCCGATCGCCGTCTCTCTAGGACTGGCGCTGGCCGCCGGCATCTGGCTCTACCGTCGACGCCGGACTGATGACGACGATGTCAGCGAGTGGCGCGAGGAGCGGGAATCATCCGCACGCCGAGATCCCGAGACATCAAGGCCGTTCCCGAAAATCGACATGAGCGCCTCGTATCTCGTCGAAGAAACAAAGCACGACTTGGAGCATGCGAGCGCGAGCACCAGCGAGACGCAAAGCATCCCCACGCCGGCAACCCCCGAGGGCGACGCCGCGATCAACGACGAGCCCACAGTAAAGTTGCCCACACCGCGCGTTCTGGACATAGAAACTACCGCGATCCTGGCGCTGCAGACCCAGGTAGACGACGATACCGCCGCGCGCGAATTCGCCTTCTTCAATCCGGAAAGCGCCCACAACACCACGCATGTGACCTTGGCCAGCGGGCTCGATGAGCCCCCAAAGCCATTCGTCGAGCGCCGCAAGAGTCCGGTAGAGGTACTGCGCCAGGCTATCGAACGGGAGCCCGATCGAAACGATCTACGCTTGAAGTTGCTCGAGTTGTACTACCAGTCGGCCGCACAAAACCGTCGCGCCTTCCTGGAGGCCGTGCGTCAGCTGGCCAAGAATGAAAAGTTCGCGTCCCCGAACGACTGGGCGCAGATCGAAGACATGGGCCGCGCAATCGCGCCGGATGACGATCTATTCTCCAACGGCAGAGACAACAAGAAAGCCGTTGCTTAGACGCGAATCCGGGCCTTCAGATCTTTGACCGCCTCGAACCAGGCGTCGCCGTCCTCCGCCTCTCCCCATATCTCCAGGAGCTCAGACGGAGCTACCAAGACAGCCGACCCTCAAGCAAATTCATCCGCCGGTATTTCCAGGATCACGATCTGGCGACGGCGGCCGAAATCTCCCAACGCCGTTTCGAGGGCCTCCCGCGAGGTGATCGTCCGGTGGGAATACCCATAGGCGCGGGCGATGTCGGCGAAGTCCGGCGGCCGCACGTCGACACCCTCAGGCTCGATTCCAACCGCAAGCATAGATGTGCGGATCTCCCCATAGCCCTGGTTGTTCCAGATGATCACGGCGGTCCAGGCTTTGACGTCGCCCAGTACGGCAAGTTCACTCATCGAAAACTGCAGACCGCCGTCCCCAACCAGGCATACGACGGGTCGATCCGGCGCAGCCAGGCCCGCACCCGTTGACGCGGGAAGCGCGTAGCCCAGCGTGCCGTACCCCGTCGCGGAGTTAAACCAAGAGCCAGGGTGTCGAGCGTTGAAGCCGAGGTTGCCCCCATAGACGAGTTGGGTAGAGTCACCAACCATCAACGCGTCAGGCAGCGTGTCGCGGATGAGATCGAGCACGTCAATATGCTGTCGCCACGATGGTGATAATTTGCTGATCGCCTCGAGAGCGGCACTGCGTCCGGCAGCGGCGCGTGCAGCCCCCTCCCCGACACGGTTCGGCCCGGGATCGGCAGCTGTCAGCAAATCCAACGTGGCCTTCGCCTCACCGTGCAAACCAACAACGGGCGTCGCCCCTCGAGTAAGCTGCTCCACGTCGATATCGATCCGGATCAGCTGCGGCGGATTGGGAAAGTCAGCTTTCAAGTTGATGGAATAGTCCGTCGGACCAAACTCGGTGCCCACGGCAAGTACAACGTCAGCCGCGGCGACCAACGCTCGAACCGGCGCGAGCATGGGACTCATGGGCACCGCGAGTGGATGCCCGGGAGGCAGTAGCCCGCGTGCATTGGCGGTCATGACAACCGGTGCATCGAGACGCTCGGCCAGGGCCCGAAGCTCGGCGGCCGCTCGAACCGCACCACCGCCCGCAAGAATGACCGGTCGCTGCGCCGTACGCAGCCGGGCAGCAGCCGACTCGACCAGAGACGCCGTCGGCCGCGGCGTTGTCACCACCGGTTTCGGCAATGGCAACTCGCTCGCATCAGCGGCGAGCACATCGAGCGGTATCTCGATATAAACGGGCCGCGGGCGGCTCGATGCAAACTTCGCAAACGCCTGTTCCAGCGCCAGCGGCAATTCTGCCGGGCTCTCGATAGAAAAACTCAGCGCGGCCACGCCGCGCGCCACGGCCCGTTGATTCTGCAACTCGTGCAGAAAGCCGCCACCACCGCCATTCTCGCCGAGCCGATTCTGACTCGAAATCACCAGCAGCGGGATGGAGTCGCCATAGGCTTGTCCCATCGCCGTCACAATGTTGGTGAGGCCGGGGCCGGTGATGGTGAAGCAAACTCCCGGCTGGCCACTCACCCGGGCATAGCCGTCCGCCATGAACCCGAGGCCCTGCTCGTGCCGACCGCTGATGTGACGGATCGGCCCCTTCGCCAGCCCTCGATACAGTTCCAGGTTGTGCACCCCCGGAATGCCGAAAACGTGCCGGACACCTTGGGAGGCCAACGCCTCGATGAGGTACTCACCCAGTCTCTTCATGTTTACACCTGTCCGCCGCGGCGCCGGACGTATTCATACCGCATGGGCTACTCGAGCCTCGTGCGCGGCCCGCGACCAATCCAACGGCTCGATTCGGGGCAGCATCCACAGCCAGCCGACGAGGCCCAGTACGTTGATCGCGCCGGCGAGCACGAACGCGCTCGAGAAACGGCCGGTTGCGTCCAGCAGAATTCCGGTCAACATCGGCGCCACCATTCCCGCGAGATTGCCGCAGGCGTTCTGTACACCAACCCAACGCCCCGTCGCGTTGGGCCCGGCGATGATCTGTGGGATTGCATAGACTCCTGGCGACATGATGCCGACCCCGAGCTCGAACAGGCACAGGCAGGCTATGCATCCTGCCAAGGGTAACACCATCATGCCGATCATCGCGCCGATGGATGCGGTGTGCGCAAACGCCATCAGGGACTTATAGAAGATATTCGGCGAACGCCCCTTGCGGGTCCAGGCGGCCACGACCCACCCTGCCACGAGTGCGCTGACGGCGTTGATGAGATAGGCGCTACCCGCCACGGCTGCCATCCCGCTCAGGGAAAACCCGCGCTCCGTCACGAGGTAATAGGGCAACCATCCCAAAATGAAGTAGAAGTTGTAGTTGCTGGCGAACAGGCCGAGCGATGCGCCCCATAGCCCGCGCTGTTTGAGAATGAGACCGAAGCTGGGCGCGGGCGCGATGGGAGTCTGGTCCGCGGACCTCGCCGCCGGGTGCAGGCGCAAGCGCCATAGCGGCCACACGCAAAGCAGCGACAGCGCACCGAACCCAACAAACACCGCGCGCCATCCGTAGATCGGCATCAGGAAGCCGCCCAACACCGTACCAATCGCAGGACCGACCAGGTAGCTGAATCCCAGCACGCCGTTGGCCATATCGATTTGCGGCAGCCGCAACCGGCTGGCAAAAAGCTGCGAAGCGCAGGGAAATCCGGCGCTCTCCCCTACCCCGAGCAGCAGACGCAACAGCAGAAGAGACCAGAAGCCCGTGGCGAAGCCGGTAAGCAAAGTCGCCACCGACCAGATGACGAGACCCGCACCGAGAATTCTATTGGCGCCGTAACGCTCGCCCAGCCACCCCGCCGGCACCATCGCGGCGACGTAGCTGTAGTAGAAAACCGAGAGGAGCACGCCGAGTTGGGTTTTCGACAGCCCGAGCTCGCTTTGTATGAGCGGTATGGCGGTTGCCAGGTTACCACGATCGATGTAGTTGACCAGTAAGGCGACCGAGACCCATAGCACAACTTGCACGGAGCCCGTTGGTGCGCGCACATCACGTCCAGCCGCCATCGGACCTCCAGTTCATCCCCCTCGCGAACCATAATACCGCTCGGATTACCCGGCCTGCTATATTTGCTCCGCGCCAGCGGCGCACTGATTGGGGGCGAATATGAACCGATTCGAGCAAGCCGTGTACGACTGCATGAAGCCCACCGCGAGGCTTCTGGACCGAACGACAGACCCGTTGCACCGGGCCATTCTCCTCAACTTCTGGCGGCACGTGCACCTGGAAGGAGCGGGAGAGTACGAGAAGATCCTGGCACCTGACATGATCGTGGATCACCCCGTGTACCGGGTGACCTGGGGCGCGAACCCCGCCGTCATCGAAGGAAAACAGGGCGTACTCGCGTTTTACAACAGCGTCGGCGAAGCGGTGCTATGGCACTCCGATGACCGCCTCGCCGTCGGCGACTGGGGAGTCTGCGACGAAATCACCTTCCATC
>JAQGOE010000153.1 GCA_028293725.1 Gammaproteobacteria bacterium
CGGCGGCCGGCCTGCAGTTGCAACCCGATCTCGTGGCCGAGGGGGCCTACACGTTTGCGAGCGGAGTGGCTTGCGGGAGCGTCCTGCTCGGCCGTTCCGAACCGCCCACGGCCATCTTCTGCGCCAACGACGAGATGGCTTGCGGATTACTCCAGGCTGCGCGCCGCGCGGGTGTGCGCGTGCCCGCGGATCTTTCGGTGATGGGCTTCGATGACTTTCAGGTGGCGACACAGGTGTTTCCGACCTTGACCACGCTGCACAGCCCGATCCGGGCCATCGGCGCGCTCGCCGCGCAAAAACTGTTTGCCGGTGCCGCCGACGCGAAGGTGCCGGTGCCCGATTCCGCTCCTGTGCCGCAACTTGTGGTGCGCGAGTCGACCGGACCGGTGCGGTCGCCCTGATAGCGCCATGCAGCTCATTGACACCGGTTACCGACCATCTGTTATTCTGCTGGTGAAGACCGCCTGTCCGGGTGGGTCCATGGAGTTTTCCCCGGATGTTCCGTAAGACTTTGCAGGCCACCCATCCCGACATGATGGCCGGGGCCAGTGCCGCGGTGTTACGCGACCGCTATCTGTTGTCCGGCCTGTTCGTCGCCGGCGCGGTCACGTTGGATTATCTGCACAATGAGCGTTTTGTCATCGGCGGCGCCGCCCCGGTGACTGCTGCGATCGACTTGCCCCTGCAGGGGCCGCCAACACCCGGCGCGCCCTTTCTGGCGCGGCGCGAGTTGGGAATCGTGAATGTTGGCGGCGCGGGACGCATCAGCGCCGACGGCACGACGTTCGACCTCGGACCGCATGACGGGCTCTATCTGCCCATGGGAACCGAAGCCGTTCGTTTCGAGAGTTCCGCTACCACGAACCCGGCGCTGTTTTACCTGGTCTCCACTCCCGCCCACGCCCGCTTCGATCCCGTGAAAATCTCCGTCGACAAAGCTGTAGCGCTCGAGCGGGGTGCGCAGGCGACCAGCAATGAGCGGACGATCTACCAGTACATCGTGCCGGCGACCTGCCGTTCGGCGCAATTGCTGCTCGGCGTAACCTTTCTGAAGACTGGCAGCGTGTGGAACACGATGCCGCCTCACCTGCATGACCGCCGCTCCGAAGTTTATTTTTATTTCGGCCTGCAGCCGAACGAGCGCGTGTTCCATTTCATGGGCGAGCCCGACGAGGCCCGTCACATCGTCGTGGCAAACAACGAAGCCGTGGTGTCGCCACCCTGGTCGATTCACATGGGGTCCGGCACCGGCTCGTATGGTTTCGTTTGGGCGATGGGCGGCGAGAATCTCGATTACACCGATATGCAGGTGCTCGACATCTGCCAGCTGCGGTAGCCGGCGGTGACCACTTCAGCCTTCAACCTGAGCGGACGTACCGCGATGATCACCGGGGCCAACACCGGACTCGGTCAGGCTATTGCAACCGCCCTGGCGGAAGCAGGCGCAGAGATTGTCGCGGTGGGCCGCACCGAGCCGACCGCGACCCAGGCCGCGGTGCTCGCCCTGGGGCGGCGGTTTCTGGCTGTGCAGGCCGATCTCGATAGCACTGAGGTGATTCCCGCCGTGGTCGACGCCGCCGTGGCGGAATTCGGCGAGATCGACATCCTGGTCAACAATGCGGGCATCATCCGGCGCAGCGACGCAATCGACTTCAGTGAAGCCGATTGGGACGCCGTGATGAATGTCAACTTGAAATCGGCATTCTTTCTGACCCAGGCCGTGGGCCGCCGCATGCTCGCCGCCCGCCGTGGCAAGATCATCAACATCGCCTCGCTGCTGTCGTTTCAAGGCGGGATCAGGGTGGCCAGTTATACCGCGAGCAAGAGCGGCATCGCCGGCCTGACCCGACTGCTTGCGAACGAGTGGGCCGGCAAGGGCGTCAACGTGAACGCCATCGCGCCCGGCTATTTCGCCACCAACAACACTCAAGCGCTGCGATCCGACGAAAACCGCAACCGCGAAATTCTCGCGCGCATTCCGGCCGGCCGTTGGGGCCAGCCGCAGGAGGTCGGCGGGGCCGCCGTCTTCCTGGCGGCTCCTGCTTCCGACTATGTGCATGGCGCGGTAATCCCTGTCGACGGCGGCTGGCTGGCGCGCTGACGCGGGCTAGTGGAAGGTGATCGTCCAGCTGATGGTGAACGGTTCGCGCACGGTTCTGCTCCCGCCGCTGCAAACAACCTTTGACCTCATCGGCCCTTCGTCCGACTCGAAGTCAGGATCATCCTGGATCGCCGTGGCCTGACATCCTTCGAGGCCCGTGACCTTGAACCCATCGAGCGCACCGCCGCTGAACCGAACCACGCGGGCCGTGCTGCCTGCCAGGGCCGTGCTGCCTGTCAGGGCCGTGCTGCCTGCCAGGGCCGTGCTGCCTGCCAGTTCCGAAAAGCTGCCGAAATCAAGCTCGATGCCTGCTATCTCGACAGAGCCCTTAGGGGTATAGACGTCCGTGCGAGTGATGCGTCCGGGCTCCAAAACGTAAGTTGTTGCCACGGCCAGCCGATCATCGGCGACAGGCGACTCGCCACCCAGCCGATCCAACTCGGACTGACGGTACGTCACGGTCGTCCGGCGCCCGCGGCTCGTGACCGACACAGCGCGAAAGAAGGCCAACGGCATGACTTTCGAGCCATCCGCCAGGCTGAATTGCGGCAGCAGCAATGGCCGCGTCCCGTCCGCCACGCCTGCCAGCATTCCGCGGGAAAACGGGATCGGAAAATAAGGGCTGTGCATGTGCTGCGAGACGCCGCCGCTGATCAGAGGCAGACCGATGATATGGTCGCCGTCACGTCGGGTAAGCAGCACACGATCATATTCGCCGCGCGCGAACCAGGTGACCGTCTGTTGCGGCAGCTTTTTCAGGGCCTGCGCAAAATCCGCGAGCGGCGCTTTGTCCTGGTAACCGAGACGGTTCCAGACGGCATTCGTGTAGGCAAACTGGTGCGCGAGCGAGAGATTTTCCCCGAAACGGCGAAACTTTCCGCGATACGCGTCCGTCCGCCTCCCGTTATCCCATAGATTCACAGCTCCGGTCGTCCCGTCGATCCAGAAGCCAACATAACGCTCGGCTGCTCGCGTGGCGTAGCTGTAAGCCAACGCCTTCTCCTGCTCGGTTAGAACGTCGAGCTCCGCAGCCGCCGTGAGTACTTCCACGATCGCCGTCTCGCTATAGGGACCGAGGCTGCGCCCATATTCGAAACCCTCTCCGCTGGCATGCATTCTGGACAGCATCACATCGGCGGACTTGCGCAGCCAACCCAGCGCCTCTTTGGGCGGTTTGCCGTCGGTTTCGATGAAGTGGCGTGCGACCTCGCCCGCCAGGAGCACGCTGTAGCGATCGAACCGGCCCTCGCCGTCGGTCTCATCGGCAAAGCCGTAGTCGCCGGAATACTGTCGATAGTGAGCAACGATCCTGGCGAACAGTTTCTCGGACGCCGCGCCCTCCTCCCAGCCCATCTGCGCTCGCAGCCGCGCGATGCCGAAGGCGACGCAATAATAGTTGTTGGGATGATCGATCAGGACGTAATCGTCCGCATCGACGAACATGCGCCAGTCGAGCCTGACACGCAGTTTAGCCAGAGTCAGATGGTCGACTGCCTCTTTGAGCAGGCCCGCCTTGCGGAGGTCGTTGAGGGCGAGGATGTAGTAATAAGCCCCCCAACTGTCGTTCGTATCATCGACCGTGAGCGCCGCCACGCGCCGGAACGCCTGCAGATACCCCGGCAGCCGTGGATCGTCCTTTGGAACAGACAGCAGGAAATCGACGAGCCCGACCGCTATCTTGCCGGGGAGGAACTTGTCGCGCCCGTCAAAGACGGGGGCGCCGTCCATGATGAGGCCATGGCCCTCCTTCACCAGCCGCAGCAGCAATCGCTCGGCTTGCGGCTGAAGCTTGCTTTGCACGACCTCGTTATAAGATTCGTGTCCTGGAGGAGGCGCAGGCGTTGCGGTCGTCCCCGCCACTGCCTGTGCGATCACGAGCAGGGACGATGCGGCAAGCAGACGGCTACCCCGCAATTGTATGGCCGGCAGTATCAATAGGACACCGAGAATCGGATGCCTTCATAGCGAAAGCTGTCGCGCGCCGGTGTCCAGTTGATCGCATCAGTGAAAGGCGCAACGGTGCGGTTGAGGTTGTACGCGGCCGAGCGTCCCCGGTTCAGAGCGTAAACGTCGTTGAACAGGTTGTTGACAAACAGCGTCGCTTTCCAATGCTGCCCCTCGATACCCGTGGAGAGGTTGAAAACACCATAGGCCGCCTGCACCGAGTCGGGATCCTGTAGCAGGCTGAAAATCACCTGCGACTGCCACCGGTAGGCCAGCGCGACAAAGGCGGAATTGCCGGCGCCGATCGGGATGTCATACTGACTGTTGATGTTACCGCTCCATTTTGGCGCGTTCGGCAGCAGTTTTCCCGACAGGGGTTGCAGATTGTTCGTGCAACCCTGCGCGGCGGTCTGTCCGACATAGCACGGTCCGCTTGGAAAGGTGACCATCTTGGCGACATCGTACGAGCCGTTGGCGGACACTGTCAGCTGCGACAGGGGCCGGGCGGCGAATTCCGTCTCGACGCCCGTGGAGGTCACCTTGCCGATACTCTCGAGCTCATTCTGCCCGGTGACCTCGTCGCGAGTCTGCGCCTGAAAGCCGGTGAATACCTCGTAGAAGCCGGTCAGATTCCAGGTGACGCGATGATGCAGGAACGCACCCTTGAAACCGAGCTCATAGTCGCGGCTCCTCTCGGGGGCGATCGGCTGTTTCGCGGCGATCGCATCGGCAATCGGGATCCCCGTCTCCGGACCGGAAGTCAGGGGCGTCCGCGTGGTCAGGCTGCTCGTCAAATCGTAGGCCAAGCCCTTATAACCCGTCGCGTAATCCGCGAACACCATCAGATCCGGCGTGAAGTGATACTCGATCGCCGTCTTATACGTCACGACGGTGTCGCTGTTGCACGTCGAAATCGGCAGCGTCGGGCTCTTAGTCGAGCAGTTCGGCTGCCCATAGTAGATGTTGTGGACACGGTCCCAGAAATCGTAGTTCACCTGCTCGTGGTGCAGGCGCAGACCGCCGACGACAGACAGTTTATCGGTCAGGGCATACGTGGCCTGGCCGAACAGCGCGGCAGTCTTGATGCCCGAGTGATCGAGGTAGCTGGCATAGGTGCTCGAATTGCTGGTGGGCAAAGAAGTGAGCCCGTTGTAGGTTCCAAGCGTGTTGGAGCCACGCACGAAATCGGCCTTCAATACCGTATTGCTGAAATATGCGCCCGCGACATACGTAAGGTCGCGCCCTGCCGGCGATGTCAGCCGCAACTCCTCCGTGACGCCGTTGACGGTGAAATAGCCGCCATTGCCGGAGCCGCCGTGAGGCGCCGTCGGAGCCAGAAGGCTGTAGTCGTAAGACGTGCCATCTGTATCCTGCCTGTTATGCAGCGTGTAATGGTCATAAGACGAGATGGAGGCCAGGGTCAGGCCACCGCCCAGCTCACGCGCGATTTTCAGACCTGATCCGACATCGTACGCGTTACCTTGCGCGTCGACGTCGTTACGCAATGCCTTGTTGGTTGAAGAGGGCGTGACGCCTTGAAGAATGAGCGACACCGGCAGGTTCGATTTGCTGAACGTGACGCCCGGGCTGACGAAATAAGGTGCACCGGCGCAGCAGCTGGCGATCGTATCGACCACGTAGGGCAACAACGTGACGGTCCAGTTATCGTCGGGCCGCCATACGATGTTGCCTCGCAATGCCTGGTCCTTCGCGCCGTCCAGCCAGCTACCCGTCGCGAGGTTGTGGAGGTTGCCCCGATAGTCATCGTAGCTGCCGGTCAGTCTGAATTTGAGCGAATCGGTGATGGGGCCGGATACCGAGGCTTGCGCCTTCTCTTCGTGATCGTTGGTCGCCATGAGCTCGGCATGCCCGGAGAAGACGTCGGTGGGACCCTGGGTGGTGATGGAGATCGCGCCCGCCGAAGCCGATTTGCCGAACAGGGTGCTTTGCGGCCCGCGCAGGACTTCGATCTGCTGTACATCCACCAGCGAAGTGAAGGCCTCCGACTGGAATGCCTGCGGGATGTCGTCCACGACGACCACGGTGCTGGGCTGCGTGGCGATGCTGTAGGCGTAAGTGCCGATGCCGCGAATATTGATGCTGTTGTTCGCGGGTTGGGTCGTCTTGGTGATCGTGACACCGGGGACGACGGTGACGAGATCATCGAATGAGCGCACGTTGAGACGCTCCAATGTCTCGGCCGTCACCGCCACGACGGAGGCTGGAACATCCTGGATGGCCTCCGATCGCTTGTTGGCGGTGACTACGATTTCCTCGAGCTGCATCGAAGCCTGGTTATTCTGACTCGACGCCGTTTGCGCCGATACAGTGTTCGACGCCCAGCTCAGCGCCGCGAACGTCACCGCTGAGCACAGCTTGGACTTGTACGACATGCTTCCCCCCACGGTCCCCGTCCGGGATCGACCCGGGAGTTATGCTACCGGTGTCATTACGAATGTCAAGCTAACTGGAGCGCCGTACCGGCATCAATCTATCTATTTTTAGGCGCTATAACGCGGCGTACGACTGTCCCGGGCCGGGACATATTGACGCGGTTACCGGTGTCATGGGGCAGCCCGTTCCGGATCGAAATTCGGCTTCTGACCCTTCACATAAGCCTCCCAGGCCGCCCGATCACGGAAATCGAGACCTTTGTCCCAGGCCGCGCCCATGTAGTACACGAACGGCTTGCCCGGCTCGACCTTGACCAGGACCAGGTAGTTGTCGAAGTCCTGTCGCACCTCCACGAGCGCCGCTGGGTCCACCATCAGGGCGATGCCCATGGTGCCTTTGACGGGATCGGTTGGCTCCCAGTAGGAGACCCGACCCGCGCCCAGTTCCCTGTTGAACACGCCTGAGCCGTTGGGGCCCCTGCGCCGGCTGATGCCGATGCCCACGACCAGCGGGCCCGGCTTGTCGGAGTTGAGGGTCGAGACCATGCGAGTGAAGTTGGTGCCGAGCGGCAGGCTGAACGTGCGGCTCTCCCAGACCTTGCGATCCACAGCCACCGGCCAGGGTGCGTAGTCGACCTTGAACGCGGCGACGTCGGGGCCGTTCTTCAGTATCTCGTAGGATTTCCAGTTACGTGATACCCACAGCTTGTTGTCCTGCCAGACCCCCAGGCCACCGGCGCCCCGGCTGGTATCGACGTCGTAAAAATCCAGGCCTTCCCCGTGATACTCGTGTTGCTTTCCGGTCTTCAGCTGGCGGTCCATGTACGGCCAGCGCACGTTCTTACCCCAGGCGTCTATCCCTGAGCTCGAGGGCGGTTCGACCGCTTCCAGGGCATGACCGTAGATCCGGTGAGCGGTGCGGTCGTTTTCCCAGAGGATGTCATCATAACGGTAGGGCGCGAGCATCACTGTGGCGCGCGGCTTCTGCCCTGCGGCGTCGGGCTTGGGTAAAGGGGCCACGATCGGCGGCATGACGGGCGGCACCTCAGCAAACACGAGCGAGGGCACGACGAGCGCGCCACTCAGAGCGACGGAAAGCAGCTGTTTGAACATGGAACAACCTCGCGTTTAGGGCCGCTGTGCACGCGCCCGAAAAGGGCGGCGCCCGGGCCGATCAGAGCTTGTTACGACGGGCCACCACTCGCCGTTGCTCGGCCATCTTCTGTCGCGTCTGCTGTAGGGCGTCCGCCTCGGCCAAAGCCAACAGGTCGTCGATCACCTGGGACAGGTGGCCATGAATCGCCCGCCGCGCTGCCTTCGGATCGCGGTCACGCAATGCGGCCACGATCTGGCGATGCTCGCCGACGAAGTTGCCGCCGCTACCCATCCGGGCGCGCCGCAGCGCGGTCGTGCAGAGCGGCGATTGCTGGCGCAAGGCCCACAGCTCCTCCACCGCGGCCGCGATAGCCACGTTGCCGGTAGCGAGCGCGATGGCCACATGGAAATCCAACTCCAACCGCTCGATCTCGTCAGCGTTGCGGTCTCCCGCCATCTCCTCGACCAGGCGATCGAGGACAGTGAGTTGATCTTCGGAGGCGACGGCGGCCGACAAGGCACAGGCCTCGCCCTCGAACAACCGCCGCGCCTCGGTCCACTCCAAAGCGTTGACCTCCAACTCGGTGGCATCCTCCGGGACCGGGGCTGAAGTGTTGACATAGACCCCCGATCCCCGCCGCGCCTCGACCAAGCCCTGAAACTCGAGAGCGATCATCGCGTCGCGGATCGTGGGTCTGCTGACGCCGAAGCTGTCCGCCAGCTCGCGCTCAGACGGCAGCTTTTCGCCGGGGCCGTAGCGTCCGTCGGCGATGGCCGCCGCGATCGCCAGAGCGATTTTCCGATAGAGCTTATGCGAATCCTGGAGGTCGGTTTGCATGACATCAGAGGACTTGGAGGGAGTCGTCAACGTACCGCGCACTGGCGAGTCGGCACCCAAGCTAGCGCCTCGCCGCCTTGGGAAGTCTGGACACCTCGCTGGCTGCCAGCAGGAACGCACCCACGCCATACAGTTGGGTGTCATCAGGACCGACCTGGCCGGGCGCGGCGCCCACTGGCTGTACCCAGCCGAGTTTTCCATCCGACTCGACCGCCGCCGTCAGGGCACGCCAACCACGCTCCACCGAGGGTCGATATTCCGATGCCGGCAGCACGCCATGGTTCACACCCCAGGCAAGGCCGTAAACGAAGAAGCCAGTGCCACTGGTCTCCGGAGTTTGCTGCGGTTCCAGCAGCGAGACGGGCCAGTAGCCTTGGCCACCCTGCAACGTCACTAGCTTCGCGGCCATCTGTTTGAACAGCGCCTCATAGCGGGGACGGCTGGGATAGTCCTTGGGGAGGTCGCTCAGGATCCGCGCCAGTCCGGCAAACACCCAACCGTTGCCGCGACCCCAGAAGATCTCCCGGCCCGCCGCGTCGCGCTGCGCTATGAAGCGGCTGTCGCGGAAGTAGAGATGATTGTCCTTGTCGTAGAGAAAGTCGGTCGTTGCCCAGAACTCCGTGTCCGCGTGGGCCCGGTAGCGCTCGTCGCCGGTGGCACTCGACAAGGCGACCCAGGCCGGAGGCGCCATGAACAGAGCGTCACTCCAACACCAGCGGTCCTGACAGTGCGCCTCGCCGCCGCTGGGCATAGCCCCGAACTCCAGCGACACCGTGGACGGCTCAGCCAAAACCGCGCCGAAGCGCGCCTCGATCGGAGCCAGTTTGCCCGGGTCCCCGGTGCGCCGGGCCGCCCACACCCACACCGCGCCGGTGGCGTCGGCGTCGGCGTGTCGCGGCCTTTGGTCAAAGCCCCAGCCCTCGGCGTCACCGTGGGCGAGGATCGCATCAACATAACGGGGTTGGTGCGAAGCGTCCGCGAATGCAGCGAGGCCGATGTAGAACGCCGCTTGAATCCAATTCCGCGACGCTGCTGTGTCATGACGGAATGCCGGGTCCCGGACATACTCAAAGTTGTCCATATGACTCAACTGCCAGTCCGCAACCCGGGCGCCGATGGCCAGAGCCGCGGCGTCCGTGCGGCCCGCCCCGGACTTACGCGATGTCACCGCGCCGGCGTCGATCGAGCCCTGCAGGGTCGCGGCGGCCAGAAGCGCTACCAACACGCATCGCTGATACATGTCTAACTCAGTTCGGCCAGAGTCAGAACATCCATGTCGTCGAATTCCAGGTTCTCGCCGCCCATCGACCAGACGAAGCGGTAGTCAGCCGTGCCGACGCCGCTGTGCATCGACCAACTAGGGGAGAACACCGCCTCGCCGTCGTCCATGAACACCGTGCGGGGCTCCGAGGGCTCGCCCATGATGTGCATCACACGGGCCGGCGCGGCATCGAAGTACATATAAATCTCACTACGCCGCCTGTGGGTGTGGGGCGGCATGGTGTTCCAGACATTGCCGGCATCCAACTCCGTAAAACCCATTACGAGCTGACAGGTCGCGACGAGACCGGGGCGGATGCTTTGGCGGATCACCCGCCGGTTGGCGGTCTTCTGATCGCCGGCCCGGATGACCTGCGCCTCCTGCTGCCGCACCAGGCGACTGGGATAGGCGGCGTGGGCGGGGTAGCTGACGAAGTAGAACCTCGCTGGCGCCTCACGCGAGCCGCCGCCAAACACCACCGACTCGACCCCGCGGCCAATGTACAGGCTGTCCAGTCGCGCCATGTCGTGTCGGACACCATCCAGACTGATCCAGCCGGGCGCGCCGATGTTCACCACGCCGACTTCCCGTCGTTCGCAAAAATAGCGCGCCGCCAGCTGGCGATCGGTAGGGAGAGTAAGCGGTGCGTCGAGGGGAACGGCCGAGCCGACCACGGCGCGATCGACCTCGACGTAGGTCATGGCGAGCTCGCCGGGCCGAAACAGATCGCCGATGACGAAGGTGTCGCGGATGTCTCGAGCTGTCATCCGGCGCAGGCCGTCAGGGTCAGTGCTCCCGCGCAAATTCATCCTGTCGGCGTTCGTCATTGTCCCTCGCCTGCTCGGTATTACCAATGGGGCCATCGGCTGCGAACATAGTTGACCAGTTCCGAAGGTTTTTTTCCACTCCCTGGACTCGCAGTACTATTCCAGGCCTGGAAGGCCCAGAATTTGCGCGGATTTCAGCGACAGGTCCCCTGTCGCCGTCAACCGACTTGACAAGTTACCCCAAATTTAGTCATTTTGGCCTTACCAGTTTACAAAATGGTATGACCGAATCGACCAGAATTGGCGTTTGAGGGGGGATAATGAGTCAGTTTCAACGTATTCTGATGGCGTCCGCAGCCATCATGGCTGTCGTCGCCACAACACCACGCATGGCGTGCGCTGCAGATGAATCCGCGCCGGCGACCCAGCCTGCAGGCTCCTTGCAACTGGAGGAAGTCACCGTCACCGCGACCAAGCGCGCTGAGCGTCTGCAGGATGTTCCGGTGTCGGTCACGGCGCTGACCTCAGCGGTACTAGAGCGCGGCAACGTCCGAGAATTGGGTGACCTGGTGAAGCTGGCGCCAGGACTTCAGATCCAGTACGGCTCGCAGCCGGGCAATTTCGCCATCATCATGCGTGGCATCGGCACCTTCTCGAACGGCATCGCCGTGGAGTCCGACGTCGCCGTAGTGATTGACGACGTGCCCATGGGTTTCCAGGCCGAAGCCTTCCAGGACCTGGTCGACGCGGACCGCGTGGAAGTGCTGCGCGGGCCGCAGAGTACCCTGTTCGGTAAAAGCGCCATCGCGGGCGTTCTCAACATCGTCACGGCCGCACCGACTCGTGAGTTCACCGGCAAGGCCATGGTTTACGGCACCAATGATGACGAAAAACGCGGTGGATTTACTTTTTCAGGTCCGTTGAGCGACACCGTGCGCTTTCGCCTGACCGTCGATGATAGCGACTACAAAGGCAACATCACCAACCTCTACAACGGCCAGAAGATCGGCGGCAGCTCCGGCCTGACCGCGACCGGCAAGCTGGAGTGGGCGCCGACAGACAATCTGTCGTTCAGCATCGCTCCGCGATTCAACCGCAACGAGTCGACCTGCTGCATCAATGCGATCACCTCGCTGACGCCCGGCCTGTACTACCAGGGCGCCACGCAGTTGCCCGAGTCGCAGGTACTGGCCGGTATTCCCATCGGCCCGGCCAACCACTACATCCGGATGGACTACCGCCCTGGCGGCGGCGATTCGCGCGACTACGGCGCCACGGCCCACGCGGAATACCATTTCTCGGACGACTCGTTCCTGAAAGGTCACATCTTCCAGTCCATCACCTCGGACGATCACTGGCGGATGTTCGACTACCAGGACCAGGACGGCAACGCCTCGCACTTCCTGCTGTACTACCCGCTCACCAATCCCTCCGGCATTGACAGCGGCGCGTATCAGTATGGTTTCTTCCACGCTGACTCGGTGACCCAGGAATTTCGGCTCACGTCGCCGGATACGGGGCGCATTCGCTACGTGACCGGACTTTGGTTCGCCGAGAACAATCTGAACCGCTGGCTCTGGAAGGGCCCGGTGTTGAACTCCGTTGAGTACATGGCAGTCTCCGGCAACGTCAACTATTCGGCCTACGGCAATGCCACCCTGGACATCACCGACAAGTTGGCGCTGGTCGGCGGCGTGCGGCGCAACTTGCAGAAGATCGACTACACGTTTGTCAACTACTTCAAGAGCCTCCACTTCGGCGACCACAACCAGGACTTGTCGACCACCGGCAAGGGCGGCATCGAGTACAAGTGGACGCCGGACATCATGACGTACGCGACCTTCTCGACCGGTTACAAGGGTCAGGCGTATGACCTCGTGAGCACCTTCAACGCGAAGGAGGCCGCGCAAATGCCGGTACCGCATGAGACGGCGAAGAACTACGAGGTGGGCTTGAAGACCACCCTGTTCGATCGGCGGGTCTACTTCAACCTGACGCTGTTCGACGCTAACTACAATGGTTTCCAGACTTCGGTGACCACGGTTCTGCCGGACGGCACGTTCCTGACTCACCTCGACAGCGTGGGTCGCCTGCGCACCCGTGGCGTAGAAATCGATGCCGCGGCGAAGGCGACTTCGAACTTCACGTTGAACGGGTCGTTCGCCTATACCGACGCCACGGTCGTGGAATTCCCCAACGGCCCCTGTTACACGGCCCAGACCTTGGCGCAGGGGTGTTATGTCGACAACACCAACAGCCGCGTGCAGAACCTGGCCGGTAAGCCGTTGAACAATGTTCCCAAGGCGAAGGGGAATATCGGTGGCGAGTATGATCAGCCCTTGCCGGGCCTACCGTTCGGGGCGTTTGCCAGCTTTGCGTTGCGCTACCAGTCCGCGGTTAACTTCACGTTGAGCCAGGACCCGCGCACCATACAGGGCGGTTATGCCGGCGCCGACTTTACCCTGGGTATCAACGACAACCACGACCACTACAAGGTGACGCTCTTCGTCAACAATGCGTTCGACAAGCACTACGCCGTAGGTCTCACCGATGGTACCGCCGGATTCAGTGCCGCTGGTGGCACCGCCGCGGGGGTGGGGACCAGTTGGACTCTCCCGCGCGACGCATTCCGCTACTGGGGCGGCCGCGTGGATGTGCAGTTCTAGATGCTATCTCGTGGCGCTCGCCGCACGCAGAGCAATCTCTTCGCGCTTGGCGGCGAGTCGCCCACGGGTCTGCTCCATCGCCTCCAGTTCGGCGGTGACCAGCAGATTTTCGATCAGGCCCCCCAGGTGAGCCTGCATCGCCGCGCGCGCCGCCTTCGGATCGCGCGTCCGCAGGCTTTCGACGATGGCCTGGTGCTCATCGTTCAGCGGCGTGCGACGCACCTCACGGGCCCTTTCCAACATCTGCATGCACAGGCGCGACTTGTAGCGCAGATCCCAGGTGCTCTCGACGATGTGTACGATGGCGCTGTTACGCGTGGCCTGGGCGATGGTGATGTGAAACTGGCGATCGGCCAGCTCGCTCTGCTCCTTGGTCGCCTCCTTATTGTTCATCTCCACGACCAGGGTTTCCAGATAAGCCAACTCCTCATCGGTGATCAGGGTGGCGGCCAACGCGGCCACCTCGCCCTCGAACAGGCGGCGTGCCTCGGCGTGGTCGAAGGCGCCGATGTCGAGCTCCTTTGGTGCAGGCGGCGGTACGGGAGCGCCGCCCTGGCGGACATAGACTCCCGAGCCCTGCCGGGCCTCGAGCAGGCCGCGCATCTCCAGCGCAATCACCGCCCGGCGGACGGTGGGGCGGCTGACGCCGAACTCCTGGGCCAGGTCGCGCTCGGAAGCCAAGCGCTGGCCTGGTTGATATTGGCCTTCGGCAATGGCCCGCTCTATCGTAGCGGCCACTTGCTGATAGCGTCGTAGGGAATTGACTGTAGGTATCGACATCGTGCTTCCCACTTTTTACCACACGGGCAACCTGCCGGTGAATCGGCTCACGGACGGCACCTTGTTCAACTGGTAGATAAGGACAAGGGGGAACCATGACCAAAGTGACTTCCGGAGCCGCGCATCCGGCGAGCGTGGGCATCGTCGGCCGGTATCGCTGGGTGATTGTCGCCCTACTCTTCGCCGCGATGGTGATCAACTACGTCGATCGCCAGACCATCGGTTTGTTGAAGCCGGACCTCTCCAGGCGGTTCGGCTGGTCGGAGACCGACTATGCCGACCTGGTGTTTTATTTCCAGCTCTCCTACGCCGTGGCCTACGTCGTCTGGGGCAAAGTCATGGACAACATCGGAGCCCGCTGGGGTTTCGGCGTCGCCTTCCTGATCTGGCAGATCGCGCACATCGCCCACGCCGGCGCGCGGAGCCTGAACGGGTTCATCTTCGCCCGCGTGGCGCTGGGCGCCGGCGAGGCCGGCGGCTTTCCCGCCGGCATCAAGGCCGTGGCCGAGTGGTTCCCCAAGAAGGAGCGCGCCCTGGCCACTGGCATCTTCAATGCGGGCACCAACATCGGCGCCATCGTGACGCCGCTGGTGGTCCCGACCGTCGTGCTGGCCTTCGGCTGGCAAACGGCCTTCGTCATCACCGGTCTGGCGGGTCTGATCTGGTTGCCGCTGTGGTTGCTGATCTACCGCCGTCCGCGCGAGCAGCCGCGGGTTGGAGCCGCCGAATTGGCTCATATCGAGCAGGATGCCGCCGAGCCGGCCAACAAGATCGGCTGGCTCAGGCTGCTGACCCAGCGCGAGACGTGGGCCTTCGCCCTGGGCAAGTTCCTGATCGACCCGATCTGGTGGATGTTCCTGTTCTGGCTGCCCGACTTCCTGGGCAAGCGCTACGGTCTCGACCTCAAGAGCTTCGGCCCGCCGCTGATTGCCATCTACCTGCTGTCAGACCTCGGCAGCGTCGGTGGCGGCTGGCTGTCGTCGCGGCTGATGAAGCGGGGCTGGACCATCAACAAAGCCCGCAAGACCACCATGCTGATCTGCGCCCTGCTGGCCGTGCCCGTGGTATTTGCGGCCAATGTCGACAGCCTGTGGCTGGCGGTGTTGATCATCGGCGTGGCCACCGCCGCCCATCAGGGCTTCTCGGCCAATCTCTACACCCTGCCGTCGGATGTCTTCCCGCGTGGCGCGGTGGGCTCGGTCGTAGGTATCGGCGGCATGCTCGGCGCGTTCGGCGGCATGTTGTTCTCCATGTATATTGGCGGCGTGCTGGAGAGGATCGGCACCTACACCCCGATCTTCATCGTCGCAGGCTTCGGGTATCTGCTCGCCCTGCTGGTGGTGCACCTGCTGTCGCCGCGGATGGAGCCGGTCAAACTCTAGGCGGTGTTCGGTGGAAGGTGGCTCTCAAAGAAGGGAGGATCAAAACATCCCTCGATTCTAGCGATGTCCGTGTCACCGACCCCGCAATCCGTGCAGTTCTTGCGCCAGTAGGCTCGCACTACTTCCTGCACCTCGTCGATGATGCCGTTGGCCTCTCCCGACGAGAGCCCGAACGCGTCCCTGCTCGTGATGAGGTTTTGACGTGCGGCAAGTGCGCCAAAATCACCGATCGTCAGTGCAAGATAGCGTCGTTGCGTGTTTCCCGGTTGCGGCACGAGATCGAATGCGGGAGACAGTCTGAAGTGTGCGTTCTCCGCGATCAACGCGTGATTGCGCTCGTGATCGTCCGTCACGGATGCCAGCGAATTGAACGCAACGCGGCGAAAAAGCTCGCGGCGATCCAGATTGCCCGTCACGGTCCAGCGTGAGAGTTCCCGCGCCAGACGCGGGTACGATCCTGCGTAGGAGTTTCTAGCGGCGGCCTCGTCGGCCTGAAACACCGTGGCCGCACTTACCATGCGATGCCTGAGGATTCCCTCAGTCGTAACCGCCCGGTCGAAGCGCTTGAGCAGAAGAATGTCCTGCCCTTGAACGCGCTCAACTCCGTGCTCGGGCACACAGATGCCGCATGCGGCTGCCAAGTCCAACATTGCGCATTCGACTCGGACGACATTGAACCTATCGCTGTGCCGATTGAGCTTCGCGAGCCAGACATTCCCGTTCTTGCGGACGCTGAGCTTCGGCCTCGCGCCCCCGGCGGACGTTCCGGCACCGAACGCAAGAGCCGCTTCTTGTTCCGCCGGTGTCAGTGGAATGTCGCGATCGATGTTTCGGATGGCATCGAGCAACGCCGATTGCTCGAGTTGTTCCCATTCGAGCAGTGGCTGCTCTTCGACCGGGGCCCGAATCGACTTGCCGAAAGCGAGCGCGCCGATTCTATCTGCGGTGTGCAGCCATAGGTAATCGAAGTCTGTCTGAAACGAGTTGCCATAGAGCTTGAGTGCAACATGGCGGCCCCAGTCATCCGGAATGGCATCGCGGAATACGCCAAAGAATCCGGATGACAGTGTGGTCGCGAAGACTTGCGCCCTGAGCGGCAACGCGATGGGATCCAACGGGACGGCGGCGTTGTTGGCGAGATACGATTCCGCATACACGAATTCCCCGACATGGGGGGAGATAGCGGGCTCCCAGTCGAACCGGCCAGCAACGGTTGGCTGGACCTGGCCCGGGAGATAGACGAAGACGTATGTTGATTGAGCCATTGGTCGACAGCGGCATCAAAACTTATTGTTGAGCTGCCGCCGCGGCCGCACGCGCTTGTCGACTGCCGAGAACGCAAGCGCCTGGCCATCGCGATCGAGGCCGGGATCTGCAACGAGGTCCAGCTCCTGCAAGAGTCCGAGTGCCCAGAGCGCGGCGACGTACGCGCCGATTTCAGTACTGGGAGAGCCTTTCTCGATCGCCACTACCGTCGCGCGGGCGCGCCCGATTTGATGGGCCAGGTCCTCCTGACGAAGCTTGCGACGAGTGCGGGCTAGACGGATCCGAGAGCCCAGGCGGACAAGCGATTGCCCTGTCGCATCGTCTGGTCCGGGCTCAGCGTTTTTCATGTACGCTATATTGATCTTTAACGAAGCTAAAGTCAATTAACGCGAACTTACCGTTCGCACGAGCCGATGCGTTTCGCGTGCGCGCCTCAGCTCAGCTTCTCGAGCAGAGTCGCGAGTTCCGACTGCTGCGCTGAGCTCAACCGTGCCAGCCGCGCGCCGAACGCTTTCGACAGGAGCGCAAGTCCGCGCCCCATCGTCTTGCGCCCTTCGGGTGTAAGGATGAGCCGGTGGCGACGCAGATCCGCGTCATCGATTTCACGGCGCAGAAAGCCCGCAGCTTCGAGCCTCTTGACGTACATCGTCACGGTGGGCTTCGGCATGCTCAGGACGGCGGCCAGTTCCGCAGGGTGCGGGTGCACGTCCACCTCGGCGAGCACGAACAGCTCCTTCGCCTCCAGCCCGAGTTCGGTGATGTCAGGCGCGACGCTGGTGATGACCGACATCAAGAGCCGGTAATTGAGGGACCAAATCTTTCCGACATCGATTTTTGGCATGGACACTTGCAATTTATTAGTTTAATAATAAACTATCTTAACTCTGAACTAGAGCAGAACTGTACCATAATACCAACCCGGAGAGCACGATGTCCCTCGATCACTATATTACCCTCGGCCGTTCCGGACTGCGTGTGAGCCCGTTCTGTCTCGGCGCGATGACCTTCGGTGAAGACCTCGGCTGGGGTTCCAGCGTCGCGGAGTCTCAACAGATCATCGACCGCTTTATCGAGCTCGGCGGCAATTTCATCGATACTGCAAACTTCTACACGAGAGGTCATTCCGAGAAGATCATCGGCGACCACGTAGGGCGTCACAGCGCTCGGCGCGACCGGCTCGTCATCGCTACCAAGTTCAGCGGCAACCTATACCCCGGGGATCCCAACGGCGGCGGATCTGGCAGGAAGTCGATCATTGCGGCTTGCGAAAACTCCTTACGCCGCCTGCAGACGGACTACATCGACCTGTACTGGTTGCATAACTGGGACGTGCACACTCCGATCGAAGAGACGATGGCCGCGCTTGAGGATCTCGTACGCGCCGGCAAGGTGCGCTACCTCGGTGTCTCCGACACACCTGCGTGGAAGATCGTCGAGGCGAACGTTACGGCTCGCTTCCGCGGCTGGTCCGCCTTCGTCGGATTGCAGATCGAATACTCGCTGCTCGAGCGGACCGTCGAGCAGGAGCTCGTGCCGATGGCTCTCGAGTTGGGCGTCGGCATCACGCCATGGTCGCCCCTCAAGAGCGGCGTGCTCAGCGGCAAATACACACGACGCAATGCCGGTCAGATCAAGCCAGATCGGGGCTTCATCGCTGACACCTTCCTCACCGAGAAGACTTACGCGATCGTGGACGAGTTGCACATCATCGCCAAGGCGCACGAGAGCACGGTCGCGCGCGTCGCGCTGGCCTGGGTTCAGGCGCAGCCCGGCGTCACTTCGACGATTATCGGCGCGCGACGACTCGCCCAGCTCGAGGACAATCTGAAGGCGCTCGACGTCAAGCTCTCGTCCGGGGAGCTCGGCCGGCTCGACGCACTGACGAAGCCGACATTCGGCTTCCCCCAAAGCATGCAGCCATGGTTTGCTGCGATCCACAACGGCGGCACCTCAGTGAACGGCGTCTCCGTGCCGCCGTCGCCTTTCGTGGTGGAAAAGGGCGACAAGATCTACTGACTCGGCATGCAGGAGTTTCAATGATTCTATTCAGACCGCCACTGATCGAGATCAGGAAGGCCGGCGCCCCGAAGGGCCTTGGCGTCTTCGCCATCGACGGATTTCGCGAGGGAGACGTCGTCGAGCTGTGCCCTGTCGTTGTGTTTTGTGCACCCTACGACTCCATACCCGAATCGCTTCAACATCGCATCTTCAACTGGAGCGCGCTGGCCCGCCAGGAAGCTGACATGCAAGCCCTGGCGTTGGGCTACGGAAGCATCTACAACGGCGCGAACCCGTCAAATATGCGCTACGAGTCTGACGATACCGGGGAATTCCTGCGATTTATTGCCGTGCGCAGTGTCTCCGCGGGAGAAGAGTTGACGATCAATTACAGCGGCGACGGCGGCCCGGAGTGGAAGGACGACGATTGGTTCGACACCAAGGGCATCAAACCAATCTGAGCTCGCGATGGTCTATCCGTCACCCCACGGTTCGTTTCGCTATTCCAGGTAGGGCGCGAGCACATTTTCGATCCATTTCATGAATGCGCGGACTCGGCGCGAGAGGTTGCGCCGATGCGCGACTACCAGGGCGGCGCGACGGCAGAACATCTGTTGGCGCAAGGCAGGGCGGGGTCTGTTTTTCGCCTTGGAGTTTCTGGAGGACCGCGCTGACAAACGGCCCTTTGACCCCGAATTGCGGCTGCACGAGAAGATAAAGACGCATGCGCTGCAGTTGGGCCTTGGGATCTATCCATCAGGCGGTACGATCGATGGCCGACGCGGCGATCACGTGTTGATCGCACCACCGTACAATTCACAGACACGAGATATCGAAATGATCGTCGATCGACTGGAGGAGGTAGTGACGGCGCCATTCGGCCAAGTGAGATGAGGTAGCACGCATGATATTCCGATGGAATGGACGCACCGTCGAGGCACGTCCGGGCGATACAATCGCGATAGCCTTATGGCGGAGCGCGCGGAGACTGCAGGCCGTTTTGACTCGGCGCTAACCCCGGCCTCGTCCATTACGACATGGCACATGGTGCCTTCAGGCTCCAGATACCACGGTTCGAATCCGGTTGGGAGCGCCAGTGCGTCGAATGCGAACTGTCCACCCCTGCACAGTCATTTTCTTCAATACATTCGATCCAGGCATCCTCAAGTTTACGCGAGTGGCGTCACACGGCAGACCCCGAAATGAGCGACGATCCGAACCGGCCGCGGCAGCCAAATCAGGTGAACAAGTGGGCCGATCAGGGGTTTATCAAGGTCGAGTCCGTCACCTACTTCGTCCTCGGTGTACTGCTCACGCTAGCGGTGGTGAAAGGCCTTGCCGACGCGGCGACCCAACTTCTCGACTCGCTCAATGCGCGTCATGACACCGGTGCCTTGGTGTTCGCCATCGACCGTCTGCTCCTGGTCCTGATGATCGTCGAGATCCTGCACACGGTCGGGGTATCTTTCCGCTCGCATACTCTGACCGCCGAGCCGTTCCTCGTAGTCGGCCTCATCGCCTCTATACGGCGCGTCCTGGTAGTAACGCTCGAGTCATCGCAGGTTCGTGATGCGGGCCGCACCTCGCCGGACGGGCAAGCATCACTGCACGCAGCCATGCTGGAGCTCGTGGTGCTAGGGCTCCTGATCCTGGTCATGGTGATTTCGATCGCCTTGCTCCGGCGAGTCAAATCAGACACTGCGAGCTAGCAACGGGCGGAAGGGGGGCTTCGCTGATCGGGACCGGAACCGCGTCCAGGCATTGAGGGCGCTTGGGGGCACCGCCGCCGCCGGCTGCCAACGTTCGTGACGTAGATGTCGGTTCGGGTTTGGTCCGCCTGCTCCTATCTAATGGAGCACGATCTTGCCGCGCTTGGGCAATGACCTTTCCGCCAGCGTCTCCGTCTCGCCCTGCCAGGTCCAACTGCCATGGACCGGCGCTTTGTCCTCGGCCGTGACAGCCACCAGCTGGAGCTTTTCGGTCAACGGTTCGATCTGGGGTGAAAGCGTGGGCTTGGGCTTGGGTTTGCGCGTTGTCATGATGGGTCCTCGTTGGAGGTGAAGTCGAATCGCTTCGCGATCTACGGCTACATGGTGTTGAGTCAGGATTGCGCCAGGATTTCCGCCGCAAGCGCGAGGATTTCATCTGAAATCCCGGGCAATTTCTGAGCGGCCCGTCGCACTCGTGACAGGGTCCGGCAACTTTCGCAACCGCCACCGGCCCTCCCTCGGCAAGCTCGCATGGCCTACTAGGCAAGCGCGCATCTGTGCAAGACGCGCAAAGGTGCGCTCAGGCGTGGCCGACGCCCAGGACTTCCTCGACTGCCTGAATCAACTCAACAGCCTCGAACGGCTTGGTGAGCACCAGACGGGCGCCGGCGCTTTGGGCGGATGCAAGGTAGGCGGTAGTTGTGATCGCCCTCGGTTTGTACGACGTGATGCCGAAGTTGCCGCCGCCGGAAATGGCGATGATGCGTATCGCCGGGAACGCCTTGCAGATCATTTCGATCGCTTGCACGCCGTTGATTTTCGGCATGATGATATCGGTAATGACGACATCCGCAGGGATGCGCTCGAGCTCGGCCATTGCGTCCATAGCGTTGGCCGCGGTGCGCACCGAATATCCCGCGAGATCGAGCACACGTTTGAGTGCATCACGCACATCGGGCTCATCGTCGACGATCAGAATATTCTGCATCTTCGTCCTACGCTACCGGCACATCGGCATCGCCACGGATGCCAAGCTCAGGGGTCGTTGGGAAAAATATTCTAAATGTCGTGCCAACGCCAATCTTCGTCTCCACTGCGATGCTAGCACTGAAGCTTTCCACGATGCCATGCACCACCGAAAGCCCCAAGCCGGTGCCCTGGCCGACTGAACGTGTGGTAAAGAAGGGCTCGAATATGCGCTCTACGGTATCCGGGTCCATCCCATGACCTGTATCGCTGACCCAAAACTCGACGCACGCTGGCGTGATCGCACCTTCGCCGGCTCGTTCCCGATAGCGAAGACCAACGGTCAACACGCCTTCGGCACCCTCCATCGCCTGGTAAGCGTTAGTACACAGATTTATCACCAGGTGCAAGGCGAGCGTGGCGTCAGCTTTCACCAACGGAACAGCCTGGTCTATTTCAGTTCGTATTTCAACACTCGGCGGAGCGAGTGCGGAAAACAGATTCAGACCTTCGGTCACCACACCGCGTAAATCGATCAGGGCGAGCTTTGCCTCGTCGAGCTCGCGGCTGAACGTCAAAATCTTCTTCACCACGTCCTTTGCACGGCGGGCTGCGGCCAGTACGCGCTCGAGATCCGCGCGCGACGCGCCGGATAGCCCCAGATCCTTCAATACCGTGTCGGTGAAGAGGATGATCGGCACCAGCACGTTGTTGATTTCATGCGCGATGCCGCTCGCGAGCGTACCGACCGTCTCCAGTCGTTGACGATGGCGCAACTGCTTCTGCAACTCCTCGCGCCGGCCTTCGGAAATCTCCATTTCCTTGACCTTTGTCTGCAGCCGGTCATTCACGCCCACCAGCTCACGACGCATGTCTTCGAGGTCTGTGGCCAACTCATGCAACTCGCGAATGCCGGTGCTGACGTTGAGCGGCTGTCCGTAGTCGCCCGAGGCGATGGCCCTGGAAACATTGCGCAATCGATGAATTGGGCGCGACAACCGATAACTCAGGATGACGGCGATCCCGACCGCCACACTCAAATAACTCGCCAACACCCACAGCATTCGGGTGAGCGCCAGATGGATCCGATCCTGCGTCGGCTGTTCGTCGAACCCCAAGCGCAATTCAGCGTTATGCCCGGCACGAACCACAGGCAACACGATGAAGTAGATGTCATCGCCTCCCTGGGCAAAACCCAAATCCGTATGGCGCGGCACAACGATATCCGTCGACCCCAGCTGGCTACGGATACTGCTACCGCGGTCGAAGATCTCCGCATAGCGAGCCTCGCCGTGACTGATGGCCAGGTCGAGCAGGTCCTCGGTTCGCTCCCGGGAGTCCAGCGCCACGCCAGCCTCGAATTCCTCAGCGAGCACCCGCGCGAAGGTTCTCGCATGCTCGACGAACAGGTCTTCATGACTCTTGCGAATCACGTATCCCATCCCGAAGAACAGCGCCGGCAGCAGGGCGACGTGCAGAAGCACCACCCAGACGGTGACGTAATTCGCAAAAGATGTTCTCAGTCGTGCCATAGGACCCGCAAAATTCTGAGCCGGGGGTCGCGCGCGACATCCTTCGACCACGCGTAACTTACGGCGCTCGGGTCGGCTGCGACGGCCTTCAGCAACAGCGCGATGTCTCCATAAGCGATCGGCCGGCGTTGACCCTGAATGAGCGTGAGCCGCAGCAGACTGCGGTCGTAAGTAATATCCGACATGGAAACGATGTTTTGCAAAAATATTTCTTTGACGCGCGCATCGGTTTCATTGAGCACGGGCCACAGCCGATTGCCGTTTTGGGTCACGGTCAGCCCGAGAAACAACTTTCTGACTTGCAGGGAATCGAGCTGGGTAATGTTGCTGTCGGCGCTGACGATGAGCACCAGCTTTTCATCCGCCAACGCCGGCGTCCCGGCCGCCAGAAGCGTCAGCAGCACGGCCGTGGCCGCGATCCTGCTCACGGAATTGCCGCGCTCCACTGCACACGCACCTCGTTCGATTGCTGATGCAAAGAGACGATGTGCGAGAGCTCGAGAGTCAGGGCCTGCCGCCGGGCATAGTCCCAACGCACGCCGAGCGCCTGGCGGCGTACCGCGATTTCGAGGTTGCCGTCCTCATGGTCGAACAAGGCGACATAGCGCGACTCCTGCATCCGCGCCGAATCCTCCAACCGGCTGAACACCGTGAGCCGCCGGGGCAACTGCCGCTCGACCTGCAGATATCCGGAAATGAAGCTTTCATTCCGTGCCGTCCGCTCCAAGGCCACATCCACGTAGTAATTGGCGCCAACAACCCGCCAGGGTCCCACGGTCCAATCGATATACGCACCGTAAATAGTCAGGTTCGCATGATTCGAGTGCAAGGCCGGCAAGGCAAGCGCGTAGCTTGCCTGAAGGTCATCATGCCCAAACAGCAACCCCACGCTGCTGGCGCCGACGTACTCGGGCAAATAGGCGAGCCGGCCGGTTACGGATGGCCCGTGCCTCCCTGGATCGCTGCGGATGAGAGAGAAGGGTTCCAGCGACGTGTTTGTTAGAGCCGGCGCGGCGCCGAAGCCGCCGGACAGCTGAATTGCGCCGTCCTTGCCGATCGACTGGCGCGATTCGAGCAACGCCCCGGTAATGTGTTGCGGGATTATCCCTTCCTCGTCTTCCCAGCGTTCGATGTACGGACGCGTGATGTCCGTCTGCAAGTACTGTCCGTGATGATGCTCGGTGTTCCACGCGCTCCCGGGTTCATGGAATCGGCCCAACCACAACACCGTCTCGGGGACAAACTCCCAGCCCATTTGAAAGCGCTCGAGGTCCACCTCATCGGGCGTTGCCAGGAGCTCGCCGAAGACGCGGAATTGGTGTTCCGTAACACCGGCGACCACATCGGCGTTGACCCAGGGGTCCGCATCGTCCCTGGGCGCCGCCCCGGAGCCATGGAATGCCTCCGCAGCGACAAATACCTCAAACTCGCCGGATGAATGCTCGTGTTGCGCGAGCGCCGAATTGGCCCAAATGAAGGTCAGGGCCAGGCAAAGCAGGGGTATACGCAGGGGTGGACGGGGCATTCAAAGGGCTCCAGCAGTATGCGGATACATGCGCCGGTTATCTCGTTGTTATGACAGTGAAGATAACGTCTTTAGCGGGCCAGCGCGAGAGCATCAGGGAGGGGGCGTCCCTGAGTGGTTTGCCCGCCGGCTGGTCGCCGCCGACGGACTTGCGGGCCAACGACAGTGGACATAAGCTTCGGGAGATCGGGGGGGAGTTGCTTAGGATGCCACGCACTTACAAGGCTCACGCAAGTGAGCTTCCATGTCGGCGCTCACGGCTACGCGTGCTTTTAGCCATTGACCACACCATCCTGCGGCGGGGCTTGCGTGCGATCCTGCACTCCGAGACCGATTTGGAGGTCATTGGCGAAGCGAGCAATGCAGGGGACGCAGTCGCGTTGGTGCGCCGCCTGCAGCCCGATGTTCTGATCACCGATGTCTCATTCGAAAATGGCAGCGGAATTCAGGCGATCGGCGACCTGCGCCGCGAATGTGCCGGTATGCGTGTGGTGCTGCTGACCGGCCACAACAGCCAGGAAACCGTGCGCACCGCGTTGAAGGCGGGAGTCCACGCTTACATCGTGAACGACTCGCCCGTCGAGGATTTGCTGCGCGCAATTCGCTCCGAGAACTCTGAATTCGAACGGCCGGTGATACCGCGACCCGTTTTACAGAATCGAGAGCGTCCCACAGTGCAGCCCGCCGAGGCGCCCATTGCCGAGATGACGGCGCGTGAACGCGAAGTGCTGATTGGCATCGCACTAGGTTACTCGAGCAAATGGATCGCCGCGTCCCTGGGTCGCAGCGTCAAGACCATCGAAAAGCATCGATTCAAGATGATGCATAAGTTGGGTCTGCGTAATGCAGCGGCTGCGGCCCGCTATGCCATCGACCATGGTTTGCTGGATGCCGCGGGCGAATCCCGGGAATTGCCCCCGGAGCCTCGTTTCCCCCGAAACTAGGGGTGCACGCATGGCGCCCGCCCGCTACGGTTCGGAAAGAATGGCCTTCTGCCGATCTCTGTAAACGTCATCGGTGACCAGCCCTTCATCGTAAAGATGCTTCAACTCACGCAGCCTCTCTTCCTTTGACGAAACAGCGCGAACGGTGCCGGACATGGCTTGCGGCGAAGCGGTCGCAGCCGGGCGTCGCGTCGCGCACGACTGCAGGCAATGATTGTGTTCTGCCGGGCATTCGATGGCACCGCGTTCAGCAAATCCCGCGAATATCTGCGGGCATTGCTCGAAATGCGCATCGCAGGCCGCGGTACATGCGGATTCAGTGACTTCGGGTCCCTGCATCCATGGGACGGAGGGGACGGAGGTGCAGCCACCCAGAGCCAGGACGACCGCTACGGTTAGATTCTTCATCATCGACTCTCCCGCACCAGGCGGCTGAGGCGCATCGAATTATTCACCACGCACACGCTCGACAGCACCATGGCAGCGGCCGCGAAGACCGGGCGCAGCAGCCCGAACGCGGCGATCACAACCGCAACGATGTTGTAAGCGAATGCCCAGGCGAGATTCTGCCGGACGACCCGGAATGTTTTGCGGGCCAGCTCGAGCAAGCGCGGAATCTCAAGAAGATCTTCACGTAGGATGGTGACGTCGGCCGTCTCCTTGGCTAGATCCGCCGCCGGCCCGAAAGCGATACCGGCATCCGCTGCACCAAGCGCCGGTGCATCGTTAACGCCATCCCCGACCATCGCGATGAGCCCCTCCGATGCCCGCAGCGCGCGCACCCGCAGTGGCTTATCGGTTGGCGACAATTCACCGGCGAAATCCACGCAGCCGATGCTCTTCGCCACGCGCGCCACCACCTCCCGACGATCGCCGGATAGCAGGTGGCAGGACACTCCCATTCGACCCAGGGCGCGCACCGCCTCGAGCGCTTCGGGCCGACACGGGTCGTCGAGAATCAACTCGCCCGCGAGGCGTCCGTCGATTGCAATTCCAACCGCGCTCGAGCCGCTGTCGACCACCGCTGCAGAGGGCAATTCGACGCCGCATGCCGCAAGCCATGACAACTTCCCGACTTCGACACGGTGGTCCTTGACGCGACCCCGCGCACCACCGCCCGCCGTCACCCGAACGTCGGTCGCCGTAAG